>JBGTLS010000027.1:0-16727 GCA_041744015.1 Cryomorpha sp.
TTCTCTCTTAAAATTTCTTCAATTATTGCTGTTATTGCTTTCCTGTTTCTGCAGAAAAATGTGCTCAGCGCCCAGGTGGTATTTGATTCAGGTCAGAGTTTATCACAAACTGTAAATTCCGCCAGTCAGATTGATTTTGAACTTGAAGCGGGCGGATGGTATCCATTGGGCAACCTGAGAAATACATTCGAATCAGGAGTTTCTGTTGGGGGTCGCATGGGTACTCCTGTTGCGTATAATTTGAGGGTGGATGTAGGAGTGCAATTTAATACCCCATCCTTTGCGGCCAATATATCATATGAAATCGGAGATACTGTTATTTCACTCAATGGTGCGCGCACATACACATACCTTTTCGGCTCCAGATTGGTATATTCGAGAGAAATCGGAGACCATTTTATTCTCGAGCCGGGATTTGGAATCGGGCTTGGCCTGATCACTTCCAATCAGCCACGTCCTGAAGTGTTTCCAAATTTTGTGAAACACTATCGCATAGGCACGGTGCAGCTCACGGCAGGGGCTGCCATACACAGGAAAATAGGCAAAACCAATACTCTCGGTTTTTTTGCCGATTACAATTTTGCACCGTACAGCCTTTTTGGCCGGATACAAAAGGGTTTTGGCCATAGCTATGTCCGCACCGGGGTCTCTATGCGATTTATACGATCCATCCCTTCCGGAAATCGGGCTGACGACAATGGCTGGTACATGCCTGAGGATCCGAGGGGATAAGGTTAGAATCATGTCACCCCTCCGGGGTTCATGAGCTTTTTACCACTCCGAGGGTTACAATCATGTCACCCCTCCGGGGTTTACAATCTTGTCACCGCTCTGTTGTGTAATTTTTCTTATGAACCCCGGAGGGGTGACATGAACATAGAATTTTGGATGAACGATTTTAAGAACCCCGGAGGGGTGACATTATTTTGGGAGTGAAATGATCTGGGGAAGCACATGATCGTTTGGTGACATATTTCAATCGAAATTATTCATGATACCATTCAAAAAGATATTTTTCTTCATATGGAATCTCGAATTCTGAGAGCAAATCCGTGTATTCTTTTTTGAAGGTTTTTTTGGCGTGATGTTGTTCCTGATTTAGGATGTAGCCGTATAAATATTCAATATCGCGACGAGCATAGGTAAAACCTCCATATCCTTCCTGCCAGGAAAATTTCCCGTTTACCCAACCCTTGCTGTTTACAAAATTGGATGAATTGTTTTTAATATCCCGGACCAATGCATCAATCATCATTGTGGGCTTGATACCCACCAATACATGAACGTGGTCTTCGACGCCATTGGTTATGATTGATTTTTGTCCTTTTTCCCGTACAATTCCGGACATATAACGAAACAATTCATCCCGCCATTCTTTCTTAAGGAGGTTTTGTCGGCCCTTCACGGAAAAAACATATTGCACGTAGAGCTGTGTAAATGTGTCTGACATGATATTGGATTTTAATGTGGTGAATGAATTTATAAAATTTTCTTTGGAATTTATGCATCTGTTTAATCATATCACCCCTTCAAATATATCACCCCTTCAAATATGTCACCCCTTCAAATATGTCACCCCTCCGGGGTTTTGATTGGTATGACATGACATAATCTTTCAAATATTTCACCCCTTCAAATATGTCACCCCTTCAAATATGTCACCCCTTCAAATATGTCACCCCTCCGGGGTTTTGATTGGTGTGTCGCATTATAATCCTTCAAATATGTCATCCCTTCAAATATGTCACCCCTCCGGGGTTTTGATTGGTGTGTCGCATTATAATCCTTCAAATATTTCATCCCTCCGGGGTTTTATTGATGTGGATTTACGATTTACAGGTATGTCACCCAAAGGGGTTGAAATCAATTAAATTGAAAATCTTTATGGAATTTGGTGTGGATCGGCATCCCATTGGAAAACCAAAGAGATGAAAAACCCAATTCTTTTCCTGATCGCTCTGCTCGCGATATTAAATGTACAAGCCCAGAATTACGGGGAGATTCACGGTCGCATTGTCGATTCCAAATCAAAAGAACCTCTGCCCTTCGCCAATGTCTGGACCGAATATGGCGGCCAAACTATGGGAACAGTAACGGATGATGATGGCCGGTTTAAACTCAAACCGTTGCAACCGTCTGTTTATAATTTAAATGTCTCATATCTGGGCTATCAACCCCGCAAACTCTCAGAAGTGCATGTGCATTCAAACCGCATCAATCCATTGGGGGAAATCCCTTTGTCTACTGAAAATGAATTGATCGGAATCGAAATAGTCGGTCATCAAATGATCAATAAAGATGATCCCAATGTGCATGTTATTAAGGCCGACCAAATTAAAACGAATGCCATGCTGCGCAGCCCTGCTCAATTAATTGGCACCCTGGCACCCGGACTTATTACAAACGAATACGGACAATTCATCGTTCGCGGCAGCCGTCCGGGTACCACATCTACTTTTATCGACGGGGTAAAACTCTCCGCTGGTCTGGGAAATTTGCCGGGAACGGCCATCAAAAGCATCTCAATTTATACAGGGGGCATACCTGCCAAATACGGCGATATCACCGGTGGCGTGGTGATTATCGAAACAAAGAGTTACTTTGACTATTACAATGAACATCTCGCAAAACAGCGTTGAATAGAAATGAAGCTATAAAAACCTTGCACCAACTTTCGGACGAAGAAGTTGTGAATGCTGGTGCTTCGGCTTCCGCCAAAAAAGCATGGGGGGAGCTCTACCGGCGCTATGCAGCCTTGTGCATGGGGCTTTGCATCAAATACCTCAAAGACCGGGAGGCGGCAAAAGACGCCGTCAGTGAAATTTTTGTACGTCTGAAGGATGATTTGCACAAGCAAGAGATTGAAAATTTTCGAGCCTGGTTTTACGTCTACGCGAAAAATCATTGCCTGGGCATTTTGCGGAAGCAGCAAAGTGTCAAACGCAAACAGGAAGAAGTTGAGGAAACTTTTACCTTTCGATTACAAACGGAATATGACTTTGAAAATGAACTTAGACTAAGAGCAATGAAATCAGCGTTGGCAGAACTCAAGCCAGAACAGCGAAACTGTATTTCTGAGTTTTATCTGGCCCGGCGAACGTATGAAGAAGTGGCAGAAAACCTGAATTATACCATCAAACAAGTAAAATCCCACCTGCAAAATGGCAGGCGAAATCTAAAGTTGATAATAGAAGAAAATTCCCGCTCAAATAAACGCTCATGAACTTCACTACCGAACACAATACAATTCGTCGATATGTACAGGGCAAAATGTCTCGTGATGAGCAATATGCTTTTGAATCACGTATGCTCGAAGATCCGTTTTTATCGGATGCAGTGGAAGGTTTTGAAGCAGATCCGAACGCACTTTTCGATGTCCCCGTGGTTCATGTCACCGAGACATTCTGGAAGTCTAAATGGTTTTGGATAACGCATACAGCTATCACCATTGCCTTGATTGGATTTGTACTGTATAGTTGGATGGAAACAGAAGTGGTCCCTAAAGCCATGGATGAGTCAACACGAATATCTGTTGAACCATCGAGGTCAGAAGCAGAAATATCTCCCCTTCCGGAAAATGAGCAGATCTCTGCAGCCATCGCCATCGAAGAAAGTCCGGAAATGATAGAGGCCGATCCCATTGAAAAAAAGGAAGTTTTACCAGAAGTGACATCCAGATATGAATCGGAACGTGTGAAAGTTCCGGCCATACCGACGCGCAATGCATCAGCGGCCCGAATTCCCTCTCCAAAAATCCAGACGAGTAATGTGTCCTTTAGGTATATACACGACCTGAAAGTAGTGCACTACGGTGATTTCTACCGGGAAGGTGTTCCGACTGAAAATCGTTTGGAAATGGGAGGTACCGAGGCCCGTTACGAACAACCCCCTCAAACCACAGCGCGACAACCTCTCGGATTGGCACCAGAATCCCCAAAAAAATCATATGCCGAATCACTTGACTCAAGCCTTGGAGATTTCGTTAAAGCTGATTACGAAAGAGCCCTCGCCGGATTCAATCGCATCCTGTCCACATATCCCGATGACAACAATGCCATGTTCTATGCCGGGCTTTGTTATTACAATCTGGGCAATTTTGCGAATGCATCCCACTATTTTATGGGTGTTGAGCAACATTTCATCAATACTTTCGATCAGGAAGCGCAATGGTACCGGGCCTTGTCATTGGCCAGGATGGGGGATCGGGAAAAATCAAAAGCGCTTTTTACAGAAATCAGTAAAAGGGAAGGACATTACGCCGATCAGGCAAGAGCGAAATTATAAACACGCTTGGCCATCTCGAAATGGAATTACTTTCATAACATGAAAGTAAAAAAACCAGGACGTGCCGGGTTTTCTTATTCTTATATATTCGATGTTTTACAATCCCAATAGTATCTCCACCGGATCTTTGCTGCCGAATATCATACGTTCGGGTTGTTCGAGCATTTCTTTCACTTTAACGAGAAAGCTCACCGATTCTTTTCCATCAATGATGCGATGATCATATGAGAGGGCGACGTACATCATGGGAAGAATGACCACCTGACCATCCACAGCCATGGGACGCTCCACGATATTGTGCATACCGAGAATAGCAGATTGGGGTGGGTTGATAATGGGTGTGCTCATCATGGAACCAAACACACCTCCATTGGTGATGGTAAAGGTACCACCCTGCATATCTTCAATGCTGATTTTACCATCGCGGGCTTTTATCGCAAGGCGTTTGATCTCAGCCTCAATTTCAGCCAGACTCATTTGCTCCGCATTGCGCACCACGGGAACCATCAAGCCTTTGGGTGAGCTCACAGCGATGCCGATGTCTGCATAATTGTGTGTGATGATGTCCTCACCGTCCATCATGGCATTCACAGTTGGGAAGCGGTTGAGCGCTTCGGTGACCGCTTTCGTGAAAAAAGACATAAAGCCCAGATTCACATCGTACGTTTCCCGGAATTTATCTTTGTATTTGTTGCGAAGGTCCATGATGGGTTTCATATTCACCTCATTGAAAGTGGTGAGCATGGCTGTTTCATTTTTTACGCTCACTAGTCGTTCAGCAATTTTTCGGCGCAAAACCGAAAGGCGTTTGCGCTGCGTGTCGCGTGAACCGCCCCAACCGGCTGCTTTTGCAGTGTCAAACCCTGCCGCCATGGCATCAACCACATCCTGTTTCGTGATGCGGCCACCTGGACCAGAACCATTTATCTGAGAAGATTTCACCCCTTTTTCGTCCATCATTTTTTTCGCTGATGGCGAAGGATGACCATCCGCATAGGACTTTTCGGAGGTTTTTTCTTCCTTTTTATCAGCCTTTTTCTCCGTTTCTTTTTCGGCTACGGGGGCGGCTTCTTTTTTTGAATCTGATTTAGTCGAACTTTTTTTCTCGTCGGTAGGTTTGGTTTTTGGACCTTCTTCCTCTTTTTCCTCAAAGTTTTTCTTCGATTCATTCTTGCCTTCGGGCTTTGCCGCGTCTGTGTCAATAAGGCAAACCACATCACCCACAGCCACCGTATCTCCTTCCTGGGCTTTTAGCGTGATGATACCGGCCACTTCAGCAGGTAATTCGAGGGTGGCTTTATCAGAATCGACCTCGGCAATGGCCTGATCCTTTTCGACGTAATCACCGTCGGCTACAAGCCATGAGGCGATTTCTACTTCTGATATCGATTCGCCCGGGCTGGGCACTTTCATTTCATACATGGGGGAGAATTATTTTACGGGTTGTTTGGCGTGGACAAAAAGACGGCCCATATTGGCTTTGAAGCGCGCTTCAGAGGCCTTGCTTGAGCCGGAGGCCGGGCTTGCGCTCGGTTTTGGTGAGATGCATTCCAATTGTACGGTGGTGTAGTTGAGCGCCATGTAACTCCATGCACCCATGTTTCGCGGTTCTTCCTGCATCCAAATGTATTTTTTGGCTTTGCCGTATTTGTCAACCACAGCATCGAGTTGTTTTTGCGGCAGCGGATAAAGCTGTTCCAGTCGCACGACGGCCATGTTGTCACCGCTTTCTGTGCGCTCTTTTTCTTCGCCGATTTCGTAATAAATTTTACCTGAGCAAAATACAATGGTGTCAATATTTTCCACTTTAGCGGCCGGATCGTCCATCACTTCCTGAAACCGGCCTTCTGCCATTTCCGACAGCTTAGACGTAGCCTTTGGATAGCGAAGCAATTTCTTTGGTGAGAAAACCACCAATGGTTTACGGAAGTTTCGGTGCATTTGCCTGCGCAAAAGGTGAAAAAAGTTGGCCGGTGTCGTGGCGTTGCATACCTGCATATTCATTTCAGCGCACTGTTGAAGAAATCTCTCTAAACGTGCACTTGAATGTTCCGATCCCATGCCTTCGTAACCATGCGGAAGCAGAAGCACGAGGCCATTCTGGGCGCGCCATTTGTCTTCTGCCGAACTGAGGAACTGGTCGATGATGATCTGAGCCCCATTGAAAAAATCGCCAAACTGCGCTTCCCAAATGGTGAGGCCATGTGGAGTGGCGAACGCGTAACCATAGTCAAAACCGAGTACAGCGTATTCTGAAAGCAGGGAATTGTAAATGGTAAATTTTGCCTGGTCTTTTGACAAATTGTTGAGCGGAAGGTATTCTTCTTCTGTGTCTTCCGTTTTTACAACGGCATGTCGGTGGGAGAATGTACCTCGCTCCACATCCTGACCCGATACGCGTACCGGAAATTTTTCTTCCAGCAAAGTTGCGTAGGCGAGCAATTCGCCCATGGCCCAGTCGAGCTGATCATTGGCGATCATCTTTACCCGGTCCTTGAGCAGTTTTTCCACCTTTCGGAAAAAATTCATGTTTTTCGGAAGGGTATTCATCTTTTTACCGATCTCCCGAAGTTTTTCAGTATCATACCCGGTATCAGGCGAACGATCAAAATCTTCCCATCTGGCCGTTTGAAACTCGTTCCAGGTCTCGCCCAAAAAATGTCGGATGTAGGCATTTGGAACATCCTTGGCAGATTCAAATTCGCGTTCGAGGGTGCGTTCAAAATGCGCCATTATTTCATCTGCCCTTTCCTGGGTTATGAACTTTTTAGCCAACAATTCCTTAAGATATATCTCACGTGGATTGGGATGTTTGGCTATGAGATCGTATAGATTGGGTTGGGTGAATTTGGGTTCATCGCCCTCATTGTGACCATATTTGCGGTAGCAAAGCAAATCGACAAATACATCCCGGCTGAATTCCTGCCTGTAGGCAAAGGCGATGAGAAGGGTTTGTACCACCGCTTCAATATCATCTCCGTTTACGTGAAAAACCGGTGAGAGCGTGGTTTTTCCGACGTCAGTGCAATATGTCGATGACCGAGCGTCGAGGTAATTCGTCGTAAAACCAACCTGATTGTTGATCACAATGTGAATCGTACCACCTGTACGGTACCCGTCGAGTTGGGCCATCTGAATCACTTCGTATACCACACCCTGTCCGGCTATGGCGGCATCGCCGTGGATAAGGATGGGCAGGATGGCTTTTTCATCCTTGAGGTAATTGTCAATTTTCGCGCGTGTAATTCCCTGCACAATTGGATCAACTGCTTCGAGATGTGATGGATTCGGCGCCAGCGTCAGTTGCAGGGGCTCACCATTTTCCGCGGTGATTTTGGTGGAATAACCGAGATGGTATTTCACATCCCCGTCAAATTCTTCGTCTGCACCGTCTTCTTCGTAAAATCGACCTTCGAATTCGCTAAAGATATTTTCAAATCGTTTTTTAAAGATGTTTGCCAGGACATTGAGTCGACCGCGGTGAGCCATCCCAAACACCATTTCTTTGACACCCAAATTGGTGGCTCTTTGCACCAACGCATGAAGGGCTGGCATCAAAGATTCAGCTCCTTCCATCGAAAAGCGTTTTTGTCCGACAAACTTCTTTTGCACGAATTGCTCGAAACTCGTGGCCCGGTTGAGCATATGGAAAATGATCACCCTTTCTTCGTCGGTGAATTTCGGTCGGTTTTTGAGTTCTATTTTGTCCCGAATCCACTTGATACGCTCCGGATGACGGATGTAATTGTATTCGATACCAATGCTTTGGCAATACGTTTCTTTCAGATGATCTACTATTTCCCGCAAGGTGGCCGGTCCTATCCCTATTTCGTCGCCAGCCTGAAAAACAGTGTCCAGATCAACCTCGCTCAGGCTAAAATTTTCCAGGGCGAGTGTGGGACTATATTGCCGACGTTCACGCACAGGATTGGTTTTTGTAAAAAGGTGACCACGTGATCGGTAACCTTCCACAAGGTCAAGCACCCGAAATTCTTTAACAACATTTTCCGGAATATCTGAAGCGGAGTCGTATTTCTCCCGACCAAATTCGAATCCGGCAAAAAAATGAGCCCAATCCTTTTCAACCGATGAAGGATCTTTCCGATAGTTTTGATACTGTTCCTCAATCCATTCGGTTGAGGTATTTCCTAAAAATGAAAATTTATCCATAAGGTGATAATGTCACTTTGTTTAGATAACGGTGCAAAAATACAATTTTAAATACGGTGAGGTACCGCCAGCAAGTCGAATACGCGGGCAGAAGTGAGAAGTGACACGAATTCCGATTATTTCATCTTTTTTCGCCAGTATACTTTCGTAAAACACCGAAAAAGAATGATTTCGGCAAGGGTTTCAGCCCAGGTGGAATCGGCTGTATTGAAGGAGAGTTTTGCAATTTCCTTTTCGGAAATATCCATTTGATAAAGCAGGCCTGGAAGTTTTTGACCTGAGATCAAATCGCTGGAGCGCAAAAAATCAGCCAGTGAATTGACTACTTTATCCCGGCTGCATATCTTTTCAGGAAAACTAAAGGACAATCCCTGAAGCATAAAATCTTTTTCAATTTGACGCAAAGTCCATTCAATCCATTGGATGTCTCCTGAAAAGAAATCGGGAAGGTCGGGTATGCGTTCAGGAATGTTCAGCGGGTTAGAGATTAATCCAGGCTTTGCGCATTTCGAGTTGCGATGCTGAAGGCGATTCCATCGGTTCCAATACGTGACGTCTGGTTTGTTCCACAGTGATGGTTTTTGCTTTCAATGTAACAGGCTTATAAATGCCTTCACCATCTTTGCGGTTGACCACCACTTTCACCTTTTTACCGGGTCCCGTATTTTGTTTAAAATTCTGAATCACTTCACGGGCATTGTCCATCGTGATCTCAACCCCATCCCAGGAAACAAGTTCGTCCCCATTACGCAACCCTAATTCCTTTCCGAAAGCATCCAGCCGATCAGTGCCCAAAACGACCATTTTTTCACGTCGCGGATTGTAACCGAGGCCGATTCCTCCACCTGAAATCACCTCTTCGGTAAGCGATGCTTTATAGTTGATTCCCGCGAGGGGCAACAATTCTTCGAAGGGAAGGGCTAGGGTATCGGCGACATGCTTTTCCAGGAAATTCTTCATTTCCGGGAGACCGGAAATACGGGCTATTTCGTCAAACAGGGCATCATCCTGAAAGGGTTTATCCGGACCATATTCGCTCGCGAGATCGCGCATCAGTTCCTGTGTACCATATGCGCCATTGCTAAGTGAGCGAAGTTTCAGATCGAGTGCCATGCCTATGAGGGCGCCCTGTTGGTAGACATTTCCGTACTGACTTTCGTGTTCCGCAAGGGCTTTTTTGCTCACTTCCGTAAAAGCGATGCCGGTATTGTATTGTGAAGCTGCAATCATTTTTTGTTGCATCACTTCGAGGTATTTTTCGAGCGGGATCAGTCCGTGTTTTACCTGAACATGATGAGCTGCATATTCCGTACATCCTTCGTAGAGCCAGAGGTGACGGCTCATTTGCGGATTCATAAAATCGTAGTCGTGGATTTGTTCGGAGTGAATGTTAAGCGGTGTGACGATGTGAAAGAATTCATGCGCAGTTACATCGCGGAATGTCTGGGCCAGCGCAGCCATTGGCGCTTCGGGGAGCACAAAGAGGGTGGATGTATTGTGCTCCAACGCACCAAATCCGCCGGAACCACCGGAATTGCTGAGATAGATCAAGATGGTATACGCATTTACCGGAAGGGTACCACCGAGATAAAGTGCAGCAGCGTCAAAAATATCAGCCACTTCATCCATGACTTCCCTGCTCGTAATGATTTTGTTAGGAGAATAAATGGCTACTTCGATCCTCGCATTGGCCACCTGAAGACTGGTGGTATCGGGCTCACAATACAAGATCGGACAATCGTGTAATTCAAAGTAATTTTTTGCGGTAAATACATCGGAAGTTTCCATTGCCTCAGTGCGGACGAGGGAAGTGGATCCGTAAAATTTCGGGGGTTTTTTCACGCGCAATTCAAAAGGCACGTCCTTGTATGCATCAAAATATCCCGCAAAACCAAAAACATTCATTACCACATTTTTTCCAGCTTCGATGTTCGTACCACCCGGTTCAAAAATACCTCCTCCCCGCGGAGAGCCAAAAGTATCACTCACTTTATAGGCGATGTGGTCGAGCGATCGGGCATTTACAATCGCCCAACGATTGGTGTCGAGGCGAATCACTTCCAGGGGATTGCCCAGCGTATCGATGGCACTGAAGTCGTGTACAAAGCGGCCGAAATCGCTTATAGAATAAGTGCCGGGAACAATTTTGGGCATGTTGTAAATGGCCGTGTCATTGGAAAAGGCCGGGGGAAATACCTTCATGGCCACCCGATTGTTCTGGATATTATCGATATCGGCTTCCACCACACTGACTTTTTCCTGGGCTGTCGCCAAATGAATGGTGATCAGCAGCGCGGGCAAAACGAGCAATTTCAATGAAAACTTCATGAATTTTGATTTTGAGATCGGAAAGTTACGGGCAAACGGGCGATTGGGCCGACAGTTTTCGAATAATTAAGACAGGCGGTAAAAATGGATGGATAAACGGTAGGAGAATTCCTATTTTCACGGATCAAATCGCAGATATGATCACTTCAACTATCTCTGTCCTGAAAGCTTCCGAATATGCTTCGTATTATGGACTTTATATTCAACATGTAAATCACCTTTCAATTAAAGATGCGCTTGCCTTTGACTGGGTATCCATCTCCAACGTTTTCATAAATCTTTCCGAAGAAAAAGCCTTTTACGCTTACGCGGAAGGAAAATGGACCATCAGAGAAGTGCTGCTTCACTGTATAGACGCCGAAAGAATTTTCGCCTATCGCGCCCTGCGTTTCATACGTGCGGATGGTACCGACCTCCCCGGATATGACCACGAGGCGTATGTTCGGGAAGCGGGTGTGCGTATAAGGTCGGTGGAAAGTTTGCACAAAGAATGGGAATCTGTCCGACAATCCACTTTGTCACTTTTCGAAAATGCGACACCCGAAGAGTTGATACGCGGGGGCACTGCCAATCAAAACAATGTAACGGCCCGGGCGCTGGCTTATATCATCACGGGGCACAATATGCACCATGTGCAGATACTTCGGGAACGGTATGGGTTGAACGTTTAAATGGATTCCGCCACCACTTCTTTAACCACAGGCAATTCCGTGGTAAGCAATTGTTCAATTCCGTTTTTGAGCGTTACGGTGCTGGAGGGACATCCCGAGCAGGAGCCACGGAGTTGAACGGTTACGACACCTTCGTAAAAAGATACAAAGTCGATGGCACCGCCGTCACTTTCCACAGCGGGTTTGACATACTCGTCAAGTAAAGCCCGGATGGCATCGTCGTATTCGCTCGGAAGAACTTCGTGTTTTACTTTTTTGGCTGCTTCGGGCGTTACGCGCGGTTCGGGAATTTTGGTGACAGCCATTTCATTTTCCAGCAGGTAATTGCGGATAAACTCCCTCAATTCAAAAGTGATCAAATCCCAACTCAGGTCTCCGGATTTAGTCACCGTTACAAAATTATTTGCAATGAAAACACCCCGCACAAATGGGAAAGCAAAAAGCTGGGTGGCAAGTTCCGATGAGTCGCGGGCTTCATCTGCATTGAGGTATTCCACAGGATCAGCACCTTTGAAAATGGTTCGGTCCGAAACAAATTTGAGGGTATTCGGATTTGGGGTGAGCTCGGCATATAAGGTGGTAGGATACATCAGAATAGATTTTGTACTTTTGCAAAGGTAAGACAGTAAGTCTGAAGCATTGTTTAAACTCCCGAAAAATAAAACCCCGCTCACCCGTATCTCCCTGGCCATGTCGCTGGTGGTGGCAGTATTTCTGCAAATGGGCTTTGTGTCTGTCACGACCATGGAGTGTTTTAGCTCGGGCACGGGAAAAATCTTTTTGGGTGAAAAGAAATCCTGTTGCGCTTCTGAAACACCTGCTTCCACTGAAACAGTTGCACCGCGTTGTTGTGATGTATTCAGCAGTTCGGCCACTTTCCATACATATAAACCGTCTCAGGAACAGGACGTGGAAATTGAAATTGCCGCAGCCATTCCTTTTACCACCCAACATAGTACTCCTTTTGCGGAAGTTTTCTTCCAGCGTTTTGCTCAGTTTCATCTAAAGGTTCCGCCCGTTTCGGGAAGGGATATTCTCATCAACATTTGTAAGTACACCATTTGATACCGAAATAAAGTTCAGGAATCTCCTTTGTTTTATTTCTAAAATCATTTATGTATGAAAAATCCAATATTACTTGCAATGGCTTTTTGTCTTGCAATCCCGGTTCTGTCTCAGGAACCCGCTCCCGCACGCATTTCGGGGGTGGTGAGTGACGCGACTGACCGACAGCCTATACCCGGAGCGAATATATACTGGGAAGGGACTACTGAGGGCACCGTTTCTGAAGCAGACGGGACGTTCAGTATTGAAGTTACTGTGGCTTTGCCAGCTGCTCTTGTTTTCAGTTTTGTAGGCTATCAAACGGATAAATTTACCATTGTACGCCCTTCAACAGATTTCAATATCGCGCTAAAATCTTCTCTTGAAATCGGCACGGTGGATATCTCAGAAAGAAGGGAGACTTTTACTTTTTCATCTGCAACCATAATGCATACAGAAGCGATCAACCGCGGCGTATTGCGCAAAGCTGCCTGCTGTAATCTCTCTGAAAGCTTTGAGACCACCGCTTCGGTCGATGTGGTGCTCAACGACGGAGTGACAGGTGCACGAAAAATTCAAATGCTCGGCCTGGAAGGGGTGTATGTGCAGAACCTTTTTGAAGGCATTCCTTTTTCACGCGGCCTGGGAAATGTACTTGGGTTTGATCAGATTCCCGGTCCCTGGATCAACGAGATTCAGCTCACTAAAGGAGTTGGATCAGCTATAAACGGATATGAAAGCATGACCGGGCAGATCAACCTTGAGTTTTTACCGGCTGACGGCGAAGAAGTATTGCATGCCGACATTTTTGCAGACAATCAGGCGCGATATGAAGCCAATGCGATATGGAATAAAAATGTATCGAAACGGTGGTCTACTGCGCTTTTTGCCGGAGTTCATACCCAGCAGATGGAGGTGGACATGAACAATGACGGATTTCTGGACATGCCGCTCCGGGATGGGGTAAAGCTCATGAACCGTTGGAAATTTACCGGCGACAGGTTGCGATCACACATCGTGGCAAAATATACTTCTGAAGAGCGCACGGCCGGTCAATCAGGTTTTAACCGGTCTGAAGATCTCGGCACCACGAATTCCTATGGGTTTGGTATGGATTACCAACAAGCCGAAGTAATGGCCAAACTGGGTATTCTTTCACTCGCGCGGGAAGACCGGAGTGTTGGCATTACAGGAATATACAGTTATACAGATGTGGATAGCTATTTCGGGATGCGCAGATATACTGGTATTCAGCATAATGCCCGGCTGAATGCAATATTCCAAACGAAATTTGCGGAATTCAGCGACCATGGAATTGCTGCGGGATTGCATTATCTCTACGATGATTATAACGAAGCGCTTGATGATTCTCTTTTCACCCGTACCGAGATGGTACCCGGTGTGTTTGCGGAATATACCTATGAGCGTCCTCGATTTACAGCGGTGGCTGGTGCGCGAACGGATTTTCACAATCTTTTTGGAACACAGTTTTCTCCAAGATTGCATTTGAAATACAACCTGAAACCGCTTACCACCTTGCGCACCACTTTGGGTCGGGGATTCCGATCGGCCAATGTGTATGCTGATCAGTTGGGATTGTTGGCGAGTTCACGGCAAATCCGTATACTTGAAAACCCTGAGGCAGAGTCTTCCTGGAATACAGGAGTATCCTTTATGCACAAATTTCAATTATGGGGCAGGGACGCAGTTTTCAATTCGGATTACTACTACACAGCTTTTGAGAATCAATTGGTTGTAGACCGGGATTTTGATGCAAATCAGCTTCTGTTTTACAACCTGGACGGACAGTCATTTGCCCATAGTTTTCAAACCGATTTTCAGGCAGAGTTGGTCAAAGGGCTTGGCGCCAAAGTATCGTATAAATACCAGGATGTACAGATGGACTACATTTCCGGAAGGCTTGAAAAACCGATGATACCCCGTCACCGCGCACTTTTTAACGTCGGTTACACGTCTCCCAATGGAAACTGGTACCTGGACTTTACTGCCAATTGGTACGCTGCTTCGCGATTGCCGGGCACGGCTGGAAATCCTGAAGAATTCAGAATGGCCTCCGAATCGGAATCATTTTTTATCCTGAACAGCCAGGTTACCCGAGTGATTAAAAATTTCGAAATTTATGTGGGTTCGGAAAACCTGGGTAATTTTATCCAGCGCGATGCTATTATCGATGCTGAAAACCCTTTTGGATCAAACTTTGATGCTTCCATGATATACGGGCCCCTGAATGGAAGGACATTTTATATTGGTGCCCGACTAAAACTTAAAACCAAAAAGTCATGAAATATGTAATGAGTGTTCTTCTGCTATTTGCAGGAATTTCTTTCGCCCAGGCGCAAACCGAAGCCATGCCAGCGGATACAGCAAGCGGCGAGATGACTGTATCATCATCCATCGTGTGCATGATGTGCAAAAACACCATCGAGAAGGGCATAGCATTTGAAAAAGGTGTGAAGACCGTGCGGGTCGATGTGGATGCAAATGAAATCCATGTGAAGTACAATCCCAAAAAAACCACCGAGACAGAAGTAAAACAGGCTATCAATGACCTGGGTTACGTTGCTGGCGATATGAGGCCAACAAAAGAGGCTTACGACAACCTGCACGGGTGTTGCAAAGCTGATCTCGGAAAGCACTAATGGCCGAGGTTCGGGCTGTAAATGGCCTCGCGCCTTTCATCGGTGAGGGTACCTGGCTCGCCCCAAGTGCTACAGTGGTAGGTGACGTGCACATTGGCGAACAATGCAGTGTGTGGTATCAGGCTGTGGTTCGGGGTGATGCCGGTGCTATCATCATTGGTAACTCTGTAAATATTCAGGATGGTGCGATTTTGCACTGCACTACCAATAAAAGCACCATTCGATTTGGCGATAGGGTAACTGTAGGTCATCGCGCTATCGTGCACGGATGCACAGCTGAAGACGATGTGCTGATCGGCATGGGTGCCATCGTGCTTGACAATGCCCACCTGGAACGTGGATGTATCGTGGCGGCCGGAGCGGTCGTGTTGGAAAACACCATTGTCCCGGCCGGTACTGTGTGGGCCGGTGTGCCTGCTGTACAGGTGAAAGTGAACAATCTGGAGAAAGCCGTGGCCGGAATGCGACAGATGGCGGAGGGTTATGTGAAGTATAAGGAGTGGTACAAGGATGAGTTGAGTTGAATTGTTCTGGGAAGCAAAAATACCATCAGAGCTCTTTGAGTATTAGAAATAACCGCAATTTCAAGCCAGCAGAGCAGATATTCTTAATCAATACATACCCTTTGGGGTATAGAATGTACATTGATGTATCACCTTATACCTTTTCGGGTATTATGAACTGACTTTGAAATCACCCTTCCCCTTTATCTTTCCAAAGATTCTTCTGCTCCAGTCGAACTTTTTCACCAAAAAAGATCTGGGTGCTTTCAGCAAAGGAAGGGGTGAGGTCGGAGACAAAAAAGCGGTGGGCGCCATTCTCTTTGTTGGACAGCAGTTTTTGAGATTGGAGAACCTGGGCCGTGTGTTCTGCCACGATTTCGGTTGAGTCAATAACTGTGGCCTGACCTGCATAAAATTTTTCCACTTCTTTTTTTACCAGCGGAAAATGTGTGCAGCCAAGGATCAATGCATTTATGTCACGCAAATTGGATTTTTCCAGATAAGAATTGATGATAGCCTGGGAGATGTTGTTGTTGAAAAAACCCTCTTCGATCATGGACACGAGCAGAGGTGTGGCCAACATAGTGACTTTAACATCTGGTGCCATTTTTTCAATCCGCTTGGCGTATACCCGCGAATTGACTGTGGCTTTGGTGGCGATAACCCCAATTTTACCTTTTGGATTCTGAAGGACGGCAAATTTGGCAGTTGGATCGATTACATTGATCACCGGAATTTTCTTGCCTGCATGCTTTTTTACGGTTTCAAAAGCCACCGCTGAAGCGGTGTTGCAGGCAATGACAATGGCTTTGCAATTTTGCGAAAGCAGGAAATCAAGAATCCCGAGCGCGTAAGATCTCAAAGCCTGTGGTGATTTTTCGCCGTAAGGCAAATGGGCTGTGTCGCCAAAATATACCAGACGTTCGAGCGGCAGCCTCCGCGCGATGGCAGCAGCCACGGTGAGTCCTCCGATTCCTGAATCGAAAATGCCTATGGGTCTATGGTCGAAATTAGGAGACATAAAAAAACATCCCAAAGTAGGGATGTTTTCGATTTTTTTAAAGGAC
>JBGTLS010000028.1:0-4249 GCA_041744015.1 Cryomorpha sp.
GGATGAAAAAAGTAAATAATTGCAGATCCGTCAGAAACGATCAGGGCAGTGTCGTTGTGCGTCAGTCCCCAGCCTTCACCAGTAAACGTCTTGTAAATAAATTCATCGACCAGTTCAAACGTTTCCAGGTCGTACACATAACCCTGTGAAGTGGTATAGGTGAGCTGAAAAATTTTATTGTCATAAATCGTAATGCCCTCTCCAAAAATGGTGGCATCATTGAGGTGTTTTTCCTGCAACACTTTTCCGGTCGCCAGCTCAATTTTACGCAGGCGTGACTCGCCATAATTTCCAGTGCCTTCGTAGAGAAAACCCTTGTGAACCAACAACCCCTGCGTGAAAGATTTGGTGTCGTGCGGATACCGGTTGAGCACTTTAAATTCCCAACCTGAAGGAGCTTCTGCCGAAACAATCCGTAAATCTTTGTAACGGGTGCTTTGTTGACCATCTGTGAAAGCGGCATCCACCTTCATTTTGACGTCGCCCCCGCCTATATTGGTGGTTGAAATCCGGAAATTACCGTTTTCGCTTTGCGCAAAAATCTTTGACCCGTCGCTGGCAGATAAAACCACAGAAGAAATCTCCAGGTCCGAATCGGTGGGCTCAACCGTCACGTTGATCGTATCTCCATACATGATCGGATTTTCTTTGTTCACCTTGATCCTTAAAGTAGGTTGGCGCGCACCGGCAGGAGCTTTTGTTTCCGGTGGAGAATCGGTACCGCAACCTGCCAGAATAAAAATGAAAGAAAAAAGAAAAAAATTGATTTTGCTCATTTTAAATGTGCTGTAATGATTTAAAGGCCTGTCCGAGATGATCGATCAGATCGGAAGCAATCAGCGATTCATGACTGTGCGATTTCAGTGCCAGATCGCCAGCCTTCCCGTGGATGTACATGCCCAGTGCTGCTGCTTCCATCGAAGAGCAGGGACCGGCGAGCAAACCTGTAATAATGCCGGTAAGGGTATCACCCATGCCTGCACTGGCCATCCCGGGGTTTCCCGTGCTGTTGATCAATACTTGTCCGTCGGGCAAACTCAGACTGCTGTGAGCTCCTTTCAAAAGAATATAAATCTGGAATTTCTGGCTGAGTTCGCGCTGTTTCTCAATCGCGGCAAAATGAGATAATTTCTCTCCCACCAACCGGGCAAATTCTCCAGGGTGTGGTGTGAGTATGCTGCCTTTCGGCAAAAAAGCCAGCCAGGTTTTATTTTCCGAAAGGATATTGATGGCATCTGCATCGAGTACCAGTGGTACTTTCGATTCCTGTATCAGCAATTTCAATGTGGCCGCAACTTCTGATGAAGTACCAATGCCTGGTCCCACCCCAATGGCAGAAAAAGGTGAAAGATTGGGGAGTTTTGAAAAATGGGTATCGCTTTCATCGGCCAATACCATGGCTTCGGGGAGATGATTGCCAACCATTTGGCCGCCAGCTTTGCCGATGTGTACAGAAACCAACCCGGCTCCCGATCGCATACAGGCTTTCACGGCCAATACGGCTGCTCCCCACTTGCCCGGACTGCCCGCGATGATAAGGGCATGACCAAAAGTACCTTTGTGCGAAAAGCGTTCACGAGGTTTGAGAAAAGCTGCAACCAAATCTGGTGTGAGCACGTTGTGCAGCACTTCCACATCGCGCATAAAATCGGGATGAAGCCCGATTTCCAGCACATGCACCTTCCCCACCAATGGCGCGCATTCTGCAAGGAAAAATGACAATTTGGGTGTTTCAAATGTCAACACGTGGTGGGCGCACACCACCTTCGAAAGATCATTCCCGCTGTTGTCTGCTGCAAAAATACCGCTCGGCATGTCGATACTGACGACGGTAGCGCCGGAAGCATTGATGGCCCGTATGGTATCCGCTGCCACCTCATCCGCCACACGCGAAATTCCCGATCCAAAAACGGCATCGATTACCACGCAATCCGGCGCAAATACAGGAATATCCAATTTGGAACAGATATCGCGAACCGATTTTTTTGCAGCCCCCAGTTTTCCAAAATTGACATTGAAATCGGCAGAAGATTTTTCAGAAAAACGCACAACGGATATTTCGACATTGTAGCCGTTCCGCTGTAGCAAACGCGCTATTACAAGCCCATCGCCGCCATTGTTTCCCAGGCCGCATACGACGTGAAATACCCAGGCACTTTCTTCGGTAATCGTCGCCGGAAAAAGTTTTGGCGCATTTTCATAAATCCAGTCGAAACATTTTCCGGCCGCCCTTTCCATGAGATCCACAGATCGAATGGGCTCGTTTTGAATGGTGTAATTGTCGGCAGCTTTTATTTGAGAGGTACTGAGAATCTTCACCCGAACGCGTTTTAATGTTCGTGCGAAATTAGAAATAAAAGAACATGAAAATAGCCCCGCGCGAATTGTCCGTATCGAGACCGAAACGGGAACTTCCTCCTTCGTCAGTGATGGTGGTTACAAACTGCTCTGCACTACCGCCCGTGGGTACAGTCCACTGTTCAGACACAATTTCGGCATTGCCTGTATAGGCAAAACCCAAACCCAATCCGTATTCAAAACCCACCGACCACTTGGGAAAAATAAAAATTTCAGCTCCCAGAAAAGCCCGCGCACCAACGCTGAAGGTATTGCCTTTGTTGAATTCTGTGAGAAATCCACCGGTTTCAGTTACCGTGTTTACTTCGCGCGGATCATTTTGAAATAAAATTTGAAATTCTGAACGCACGGGATTGGTATTCTCCTGGGTAATGTTGTTGCCATAATCGAATTTGTGCGACTCCGTACCGAATCCCAGCAAACCCTCTACCCCATAAAATCCCTGAATGCGGGTATTTCCCTTCCTTTTTTCAATTCCAAAAGAGAGATAGGTATTGGTAATCGTGCGACTGTACTTGTCTTCGACCGTGGTATTGGTCGGCTCTGTGCTGAATTCCGGACTGAAGGTGCGGTAACTATCGGCGAGAATCCCCAGGCGCACAGACCCGCGGTAAGCGAAATCGTCACGTTTGAATTTCTTGAAGGTTATCGCAAAATTGTCGTTGGTAAAATTGGCGGATGGACCATCGTTGGGCGCTTCCGAAAAGAAATTTCCCAGATACCCGAAAAATGGTGCAGCATCAATACCCACCGCCCAATCTCCGGCAGCCGGTAGATAAGGCTCTCCTTTTTTTGACATCGGTTGTGCAAGCATGGTGGTGCTTACAGAAAGCACGAGAACAGTAAGCCATATATTTCGCATGGGTCTGGAATTGATTGATGAATGTAAAACAGTGAGGCGTGGAAAATATTTTACAACCATGATTTTTTACATGGCTTGTTTGTCGGGAAGCATGGGAACAAATCGGAAGTCTCCGTGGGTGGTGGTCACCATGGTACCGTCCGTCTGTTTTACCAACCGGTTCATCACCTGATTATCACCTTCTCCAATGGGCAATACCATGATGCCGCCTGTTTTCAACTGCGGAATCAAATCCTGTGGTATGTGCGGCGCACCACAGGTGACCAAAATGCGATCGAAGGGCGCAAAGGCGGGTAAACCCTTATATCCGTCACCATAAAAACACTTGGCAGTGGAGTGTAAATCCCCCAGAATTTTCACGGCCGTTTTATACAAATTCCGCTGGCGTTCGATGGTGTATACTTTCATTCCCATCGTGGTGAGCACAGCCGTTTGGTAGCCGCTCCCGGTGCCGATTTCCAGTATTTTCATGCCGGGTTTCAGGTCGAGGAGTTCGGTTTGGAAAGCCACGGTATAAGGCTGCGAAATAGTTTGTCCCGACCCGATTGGAAAAGCCTGATCGGCGTAAGCAAAACTTAAAAAAGCCGAGTCCATAAAATAATGGCGAGGAATGCGCATCACGGCATCGAGCACTTCTGGTTTGGTAATTCCTTTGTTTTTCAAAATTGCCACCAGTTGCTTGCGCAAACCCTGATGCTGGAAAGTATCGATGCGATTCATATGCCCGTAAAAGTACGGATTTCGTGAAATAAGGCCCGGCTGTTGATAAAAATGAATCCCTGTCCCATAGTTGAAAACTTGATGCTGTACTTTTGTGACAAACCGAAATAAAATGTTGAAAATTGGCGTACTTGGGTCGGGACACCTGGGAAAAATCCACATCCGGCTTATCAAGGAAATCAAATATTATGAACTCGTTGGATTTTACGACCCCAATGAGGATGTAGCCTCGGAAGCTGCTGAATTGCTTGGTGTGAGACGCTTCACAACCATGGAAGAACTCATCGACGCCGTGGATGTGGTGGATAT
>JBGTLS010000029.1:0-7665 GCA_041744015.1 Cryomorpha sp.
GAAAGTGTGGCTGCTGAAAATGCGCTGAGAACCGCTTTCGAATACGAAATCATGGTGGGAAAAATGCTTGCACCTCAGATTGTTTCCGGCCTGAGCATCCTCGCTGTGGTGGGAGAAAATATGCGGCACGCCAGTGGACTGAGCGGAAAACTTTTCAGCACCCTCGGCCGCAGCGGGGTCAATGTAGTGGCCATCGCGCAGGGTTCATCAGAGCTCAATATTTCCGTGGTAATCGACAAAAAAGACCTCGCCAAGGCGCTCAATGCCGTGCACGATTCGCTCTTTTTGTCGCCGATCAAAACTGTCAACGTGTTTTGCGCAGGCACCGGAAAAATCGGCGCTGAACTCCTCGACCAGCTCCATCAGGCTAAAAACTATCTGGAAACCGAACACCACCTGAATATCAGCGTGATCGGCGTTTCCAACAGCAGAAAAATGCTGGTGAGTGAAAATGGTGGTCTGGACCTCACAGATTGGCGCGATAATCTGGAAAAGAATGGCGTGAAGGCCGATACCGAAGGATACATACAGCACATTGCATCCCTCAATCTGCCCAACATGGCCATCGTCGACAATACCAGCACGCGAACACTTGTGGGCCGCTATGACGCCATTTTTGCCAAAAATATTTCTGTCATCACCTGCAACAAAATTGGCAATTCCGAATCTTACGCCCAATACACCGCTTTCAGAAATGCCGCCCGAAAAAGCGCTGTGGTATACCACTACGAAACCACCGTTGGTGCTGCCCTGCCTATTATCCGCACCCTCAAGGATCTTTTGATCAGCGGTGATGAAATCATAAAAATTGAGGCAATTCTGTCTGGAACAATCTCCTTTATTTTCAACAACTTCAAAGGCGACCGCAGCTTCGCCGAAGTGGTTCGCGAAGCCCAGGACAAAGGGTTTACAGAACCCGATCCGCGCGATGATTTGAACGGGTTGGATTTTTCGCGAAAGATGTTGATTCTCGCCAGAGAAATGGGTTTGCCATTGGAAATGGAAGATGTGAACATCTCCCCCATCCTTCCGGAAAATTGTCTGAACGCTAAAGGCATTGAAGACTTTTACAGTGAACTGGAAAAATCAGCGGCGCATTTCGAATCATTAAAAAACCAGGCCAGGACTGAAAACAAAGCCATGCGGTACATCGGAACCCTTGAAAACGGTAAAATCAAGATCGCAGTCAAATTCGTGGAAACCGACCATACTTTTTACGGGCTCACCGGAAGCGACAACATCATCGCCTTTACCACAGCCCGCTATTTGCACGATCCACTTGTGGTGAAAGGACCGGGAGCCGGACCTCAGGTTACAGCTGCGGGTGTATTTTCGGACATCGTTCGTGTCGCTTATTTGTAATTTAAAATGTCAGAGGAAAATTCTCATAACATCAATCCCCGGTCGACCGGAAGCAAAGTGAAAGTTTTTGCTCCTGCCACGGTGGCCAATGTGGTGTGTGGCTACGATGTACTCGGTTTTGCCCTGCAGGCGCCGGGCGATGAAGTGGAACTCACGCTCAATGACAGTGGCGAAGTCACCCTCGACCTCATCACCGGAGATGATGGCTTGCTGCCAAAAAATCCGGATAAGAATATCGCTTCTGCTGTTGTGAAATATTATTTGAACGCCCTTGGTCGAAATCAGGGTGTGGGCGTGGTTCTCCACAAAAAAATGCCCCTCAACAGCGGGATGGGTTCGAGCTCTGCAAGCAGTGTTGCGGCCCTCGTGGCGATCAATCATCTCATGGGAAATCCGCTTTCGCGCATAGAACTGTTGCCAATGGCCATGGAAGGCGAACGCATCGGTTGCGGCAACGCCCATGCCGACAATGTGGCTCCTTCCCTGCTCGGCGGTCTGGTTCTGGTGCGGAGCCACCATCCGCTTGACGCAAAAAAACTGCCCTTCCCTCCCGGCATTCACGTTGCTGTGATTCATCCCCACGTGGATGTGCCCACCCGCGAAAGCCGTCGGATTCTCAAGGATCGGGTACCATTGCGCGACGCAGTTACCCAATGGGGAAATGTGGCCGGGCTCGTTGCCGGGTTTTGCACGGGCGATATTGGCCTGATAGGCCGCAGCATGGAAGATGTAATTTTTGAACCTGTGCGGGCCATGTTGATTCCGGGGTTTTATGAGTTGAAACAAACTGCCCTGGATGCCGGGGCCATTGGATTTGGTATTTCGGGCTCCGGCCCTTCGGTTTTTGCGCTGTGTCAGTCTGAGGCAATTGCGCAGACGATTTGCGATGAATTGAAAAATCTGCTTACCTCTTTTCGAATTGAATCGGATACTTTCGTTTCTGGAATGAATCCCGATGGGGCTGTGATTGTGGCTGAATAAGAGGATTTTCGGTCAGGTGATCCTGAATGATTTAAGTTTCGCACATCATTATTGCTCGAAATAGTTCTGAGATATTTGTGTAGTGTCCGCTGCGCGAACAATGTTTTTTACGCGAAGCGCACAGAGACGAGCTGTGTGATGGAGAGCACAGAATAGTTTTTGTGTAATCTGAAATTATTGACTTGGGACCATATTTTTTACTTATCCTGTTTTTCTCTCGGGCAGCTTTGCTGCCAAAGTTCTGTGCTCTCCAACATTTAATACGTTTCCCTGCCTGTCAGGCAGATGTGAGCTCTGTGTGATTCTTTTATGTTCGCGCAGCGGACATTGTTTTTACGCCGGGATCACAGAGACGTATTGCGTGGTAGAGATCACAGAACTTTTTCTGTTCACTGCGTGAACATTGTCTTAAGGCGGGATCCATTCTGTGTTCTCTACCACTTTGCATGTCTCTGGGCTCTCTGTGTAATTTTTTTGCACGCGAAGCGTGCATCCCCCGAATGGCTTTTTAAAGCATTGGAAGTATAAAATTATGGTCAATGGGATATGCGAAACTTTAGTAATTGATTTTGGCAATGGTGCGTTGGAGGTTCCAGTCGAGTTGTTGGCGGTTATTCTCTTCTTCTTTGAGGCGTTGGAATTCTTTTATGAGATATAATTTGAATTCTGCACTAATAGCAGAACCGAATTCAAATGCAATGTCTTTGTGAGCGTATGTTCCTCCATATCTCCCTGCTTTTGAAAAAATCCCTTTAGCACTGGTTTTTTCTACCCATTGAGATGGACTTAACACAAAGGAAGGCAGACCGGCTTGTGTTTTAAAGTGGTCAAATTCGACCACTTTAACTTCGGATGATAAAGTATATCAAGTTTCGCATTTGGTTAAACTTTACATTCCTTCGCTTGCGCTGTTTTGAACCGATATTGTGATTTCTATGGCGCTATTACCTCGCATCTCTTACATATCGATATTTCAACATTGAATTAATTTTTCTTGTCCTTTTTGCCTTGATGCAAAAAGAACGAAAAAGATCAAGGGCAATCCAATGCTTCCCCGCGCTCTGAAAAAAAAGCGCCAGATCAGGGGAAGTAGTGGGCAGGGGCCCAAACGCAAGCGCCTTCCCCGATCTGGCTGCTTTTTTTTCATTCACCCCGCCGCCGGCCGCTGGATTGCCCGGGCCTACGCGCGGTATCGCAGGTTGGTGTTCATTTCTTTTAAACAATTCAGTTCAAGTGATCCAATATCCGGTCTTCAGAGAAATACTTAGTATAAATGATGTGCGAAACTTGAGAAAAGTAAGTATTACATTCGTGCCCAATCAATCAAAATCATCTCATGAGCACGCTTTCTCAAGTACTAATCGGCATCGTGGTCGTCGAACATATTTACATCATGTGGATGGAGATGTTTGCCTGGGAATCGCTTGGCAAGCGCACCTTTCGCAAGGCCCTGAAGCCGGATTTGTTCAAACCAACCAAGGTGCTGGCGGCCAATCAGGGACTTTACAACGGCTTTCTGGCCGCCGGACTTATCTGGACATTTTATATTGAGGATTCGCTCTGGCAGCAGAACATCGCGATTTTCTTTCTTTTGTGCGTGATTGTCGCAGGTATTTTTGGTGCTGCAACCGCCGATAAAAAGATCTTTTTTGTTCAGTCCCTGCCCGCAATGATAGCACTGCTTTCACTTTTTATGACCCCGTGGGGCAAACCCTAAAAGCTGAATCTGATTTTTCTTCGTCAATTTTTTAAATTCCATGGATTTCTACTCCACCCGTGATAAACAAAAAGCCCAACCTACATCTCTGGCGCAGGCTGTGATCAAAGGACTCGCTCCCGATGGCGGTTTGTACATGCCAGACCATATACCGGCCCTTGACGGAAAATTCTTCGAGGAAATTGAGTCGCTTCCTTTTCAGGAAATTAATTTCCGGGTGGCCCAAAATCTCGTCGGAGATGCCGTGCCTGCTGACGAACTCCGAAAGATCACATCGGAAGCGCTCAACTTTGATTTGCCCATCGTGGAAATCGAGGAAGATATCTTTTCGATGGAGCTTTTTCACGGTCCCACCATGGCATTCAAGGACGTGGGTGCCCGGTTTATGGCCCTGCTTCTGGGTCATTTTGTAAAAAATTCCAATACCCGGCTCAAAGTGATCGTTGCCACTTCAGGCGACACCGGCAGCGCGGTGGCTGCGGGATTTTTCAATGTGCCGGGCATCGCCGTTTTTATTCTTTACCCAAAAGGCATGGTCAGTCCGCTTCAGGAAAAACAGCTCACGACCTGGGGCGGAAATATCACGGCCATCGAAGTCAACGGAACTTTTGATGATTGTCAGAAAATGGCCAAACAGGCATTGGGTGATGGATCGCTAAACACTTCAAACCAATTCACATCTGCCAACAGCATCAATATTGCGCGGTTGATTCCACAGTCTTTCTATTATTTCCACGCATTCAAAGCACTGAAAAGTAAAAAGAAAGAATTGGTGGTAAGCGTGCCAAGTGGAAATTTCGGAAACCTGACAGGTGGCCTGCTCGCCAAAAAAATGGGATTGCCCATTCACCACTTCGTGGCAGCCACCAATGAAAATGATGTGGTACCTCTTTTCCTGGAAACAGGCGCTTTCACACCCCGACCATCCGTGCAGACCATCAGCAATGCCATGGACGTGGGAAATCCGAGCAATTTCGAACGTCTGATTCATCTATACGGAAAGGAAGCCGGAGATTTCAAATCGCTGATGCACGGATACCGTTTTTCCGATAAGGAAACCCGCCATGCCATGCGCGAGGTGTACGATGCCACCCGATATGTACTCGACCCCCACGGCGCTGTGGCCTATCTCGGACTAAAACGGGATTTTGAAAAAAGCCCCGGTACTTTCTCGGGCGTTTTGCTCGAAACCGCGCATCCCGTAAAATTTATGGATGTGGTGGAATCCACGCTTGGCTTCGCACCGGAAATTCCGGAAAAGATGCAGGTTTTTGCCCGAAAGGAAAAAAAGGCGTTGTCGTGTGAGAATGAATTTGAGGCTTTGCGGGTTTTGATTCGATGAATGCGCGGATGCTGTGATTGGTCCATTTTCGCAGAATCCTGAGGTTCTGGCCGGCAATCATTGAAGGCAAAGCAATTGTGGAGATTTATGCACGGGCAACAGCCATTTTGCCGGTACTGTTATTAGTCTCTGTCCATAATGGGATATAGGAACAAAAATTGGCCTCTATTACTTTCTAAGTCATGATAATTTGTGTTGTCGAGATATTTCAGTTTTAGAAAACGGCAGCTCAACTGACAGATAGATCATTATAAGTTTCTTAAAAAAGCAAACTTCCGTATATTCATCCTCACAACCATTAAACAGGAATGACCATGGACCTGAACTGGAAAGAAATACTGCACCGCGGCCAGGCGCGCATACGCCTGGATTTCCCTTACAATGATGCTTTTTCCGCTTACCTTAAAAAGGAGATGGACGCGCAATGGAGCAAGACCCACAGGGCCTGGCACGTAGCCGACAATCAGGTAAACCGGGATAAGATCCGAACGATCATTGAAAAACTTGAAGCGCGAAAAAGGCGGGCTGGAGCGGCGACCGCAAAACCACCGGGAAAATCTATACCCTCCGAAGTTAAAACACCTGCTGTGAACCCTTCGATTCCGGTTGCGGATGTGGTGATAGAAGTATTGGGTAGAAAGATATTGCTGAAAATGCCGAAACGGGATGCCGATGTGAAGTTTGTATTGAGTTTGCGCTTTTCGCGGTGGAATAAAAGCGATTATCTCTGGGAGATACCAAACTATCCGGGCAATCTGGATTCCCTTAAAACACATTTTGCCGGAAGGCTGGCCCGGATCACAGAACACGAAATGTACGAAGTTGCTGTGGATGCGAATGAAAAAATAAAAGTCACGAAGGGCGATGTGATCATAGCGCGGGGATATCGGGGCAGGATGCGGATTCTTTTCGGATTCCACAAGGGACTGATGGAGACCATACGGCGCATCGGCCTGTCCAAATGGGATGGAAAACATAAGTGGTGGAGTGTGCCCGATACGGACATCAACTTTCTGGAGGTGGAAAAAGCTGCCAAAGGCCACGGTTTTAAGGTGGAGGTGCATCTACACAAAGAAGAGGGCGTGGCCCTCCCCCGCCGCATGCCATCAGATCCGGATATGGTACGTGCTTGTCCGGAGGAATTTATACTGAAACTTAAGGAACTGAGATATAAACCAAATACTATAAAAATTTACACGAGTTGTTTTGAGGAATTTGTCAACTATTACCCTACTACAGCCCCGGATCAGATTACGGAAGCGCAAATTGTGGCATACCTGCGCTATCTGGTGATGGAAAGGCAGGTAAAGGAATCGACTCAAAACCAGGCGATCAATGCCATCAAGTTTTATTACGAGCGCGTACTGGGAGGTCAGCGAAAAATATACCGTGTGGAGCGGCCGCGCAGGGATCGGCACCTGCCTACTGTACTGACGCAGGAAGAAGTGGCTGCGATCATACGCCTTACGACCAATTTGAAACACCGGTTTTTGTTTATGCTGGCATACGGCGGTGGGCTCAGGGTGAGCGATGCTGTAGGAATGGAGCGCATCTACCTCGAACCCGGAAAGAAGCGCATGCTGGTAAAAGACAGCAAAGGCGGTAAGGACAGATATACCCTGCTTTCGCAAAAAGTAATAGATCTGTACGCGCAATACGAGCAAGAATTTGCTCCGAAGAAATACGTTTTTGCCGGGCAAAAAGGGGGAAAGTATACAGCAAGCAGTGCACAGAAAGCCTTCCGGCAAGCGGCAGAAAGGGCCGGTATCAAAAAAGATGTCAGTTTTAAATCGCTGCGCCACTCCTTCGCCACACACTTACTGGAAGCCGGCACAGATTTGCGGTACATTCAGCATCTTTTGGGGCATGAAAGCAGCAAGACGACAGAAATTTATACCCACATAACCAGTAAAGGGTGGGACCAACTACAGAGTCCGCTGGATGATTTGGATATTTGAGAAATGGGGTTAACTTTGGGAGTTAGCGAGATGGAATACAACCAAAACCACAACCACACAAGTACGATATATATGGAACTTTGGAACAAACTTCCGTATACGCACTCGTTGGCACACATTTGAAAAAATGAAAATTCACCTCCCAATCATATTATTACTACTGACACTTTTCGGTTGTGGACACAATGAGAATTGGGAAGAATTCAAAGGAAAAAATCTTCCTGACTCTAAAGAAGGTTACGAGGTCTTGAAGTTTGGAGACCAATCCAATATCTACCTTGGTGGAAGCCGCTCAATTACAACAG
>JBGTLS010000030.1:0-8376 GCA_041744015.1 Cryomorpha sp.
AGATTGAGTAGAAAATTTTTGCAGAATATCCTTGTCGTTCAGCTCCTTGGCCAAACCTTCCAGGGTTTCCATGGGAACGCTGAAAAGGTCCATAATCAGGAATCCATCGAGGGCGTTGTTGAACTGCGGATCGACATTGAACCCAATGATTTTGGCATTCTGACCGAGATATTTCTTGAGGAGGGCCGGAAGCCGGAAATTTCCGAGTTCGATTTCGTCAATAATCCTGTCGAGCCTTTTCAAATCATCTTTGGTTGTTTTCTGAAGGATTTCCACGTCTATTTTTCGGGGGTCGATTTCCGGGATATATTCGTGCCGGGGAGTGATGTACTCGGCCAGTTCCTTGTCGTAATAATGCTTCTTGATGAAAGCGATAATCAGGTATTTTGAAATTTTCGAAAACTCACCACTGATGCTCACCGGACCAATGAGGTATCTGTATTCAGGGTTCTTCAGGATAAAATAGAGAATGCCTTTCCAAAGAAGGAACAATGGTAGAGGTTTGAGTTGATATTCCCGTATGACAAAAGAACGGCCCAATTCAATGCTTTCATTGAGTATCGGATTAAATCCGTTTTTCAGGTGAAAAAGTGTATTGAGATAAAATCCTCTTTTTCCGTACCGTTCTATGATATCCTTGCCCATCCCGAGCCTGTAGGCTCCGACAATTTTGAAGTTGATGGTGTCCCAAATGAACAGGTGATTGTAATACAAATCAAACTCATCGAGATCGATATTTTTTCCGGTGCCCTCCCCCACTTCCCGAAACGTAATTTCGCGTAAGCGACCTATTTCGTAAAGAATATTCGGAATGCGCGAAGACGAAGACCAAAAGACCTGATACTCCTTATTTTCGTAAAGCAGAGAACCATCTTCGAGCAGACTTTCCACTTCTTTTTGAATGGCTTCGTTGTCTTTTGGGATCACCACTTCCTTCCACCGTTTCTTAAAAAGAATGGGCCTGAAGAATGGTTTTACAGATATAGGAATGCCGAGCATGTGGGTTTTGAGCCGGAGAAACCGCCCGTATTCGTATATGTTTGGGAAATCATCCTGTTCCTTTTTGCTGATGGGACGTCCAATGCGCACGGATATTTCCCTGTCGCGGTTGGTAAAAATTGCTTTGGGAAGGCCCCGGGGAGCCAATCGCGGATTGATCAATCCGAGCAGGTGGATTAATAAATTGTTGCTTCCGCTAAAATATACCGGAATGACAGGAAGATTTTGAGATTTGATATACCGGAGGGCCGCGGGTTTCCATTGCCGGTCGCGAATTACTTTGTTTCGCAAATGATAGCGGCTGATCTCTCCTGCGGGAAACACACCCAATACCCCCCCGTTTGCCAAATGGTTGTCGACCTCTCGTCCACCAATTTCAGACTGAAAAGTATCTGACATATCGTTCATCGGATCGACGCGGACAAAATGTCGATTTATTTCATCATGCGAAGTGAGTAAAAAGCTGGCCATGACCTTGATATCCGGCCTTACTTTACCAATCAGTTTCACAAGAAGAAGGCCGTCAAATCCTCCCAAAGGGTGGTTGGATACCGTGATGCAGGCTCCATTTTTTGGTATGTGTTCGAGATCTTTTTCAAGAAAATTGAGCGAAATCCCGAATTCTTCCAGCACCAAATCAACATATTCGAGCGGTGATTGGTCGGGCGTTTTGTCAATGAGTTTGCCGATGCGATCGGTTTTGAGTGCACCCATCATCAGTCTGGCAAGTCCGGGAATACGCGTTTTTGGCCAGGACCTGCGTCCGTCGCCCTCCTCTGTTTTAAGATCGCTCATAAGGTCGAAAGTAGTTATTCGCAAACCATTGAAAACAAAGAAAAGTAAGAAAATATTCACAAGGCGAAAACCAAAGGTGCACCTCTGAACGTTATTACTCCAAATTACAACAATGAGATTTTCAGTTTTGATATTTTTCGGCATCATCACCACAACGATGGCTTGCGGACAGTCGGACACAGAAAAAGCTGCCGGCAAAGGGGGTCCTCAATTCGGGATTGTAAAAACAGAAGCAGAATGGCGGAAAGAACTCTCCCCGGAGGCTTACCATGTATTGCGTGAAAAAGGAACCGAGCGTGCTTTCACCGGCCAATATGACAATTTCAAACACAAGGGTGTATTTGTGTGTGCGGCGTGTGCGCTACCTCTTTTTGATTCCAAAACGAAATTTGATTCAGGTACGGGTTGGCCAAGTTTTTACGCGGTTATTGGGGACTCCAATGTTGTGGATATCGCAGACCGCAGCCATGGCTGGGTGCGCACGGAAGTGGTTTGCGGGCGATGTGGGGGTCATCTCGGTCACGTTTTTGATGATGGTCCGGCCCCTACGGGTCTGCGATACTGTATCAATTCGGTGAGCCTGGATTTCGAGCCGGAATAAAGGCAGACAGGGCTTCAAAACGTTCACCTTTTGTCGTACATCCGACCACTTCAAATTGAGTAAACATCTCTTCAGAATACCATCCCCTTTCGCGGGTGCGTTTCACGATTTTTGCATGAGCAGTATTGCCATAAGCCGCTTCCATCAATGCTTCCCGATTCTTCCACACACTGAAGGTGGCTTGCATTTTCAGAGGATATTCCCCCACACCGAGGCGATAAAGCGCCCCTTCGGCCTCAGACATAAAACTGCTGACATCCGGTACGTTTCGCCAAAACTCCGGAAGATGGCGGGCATGAATGGTGGCGCGGGTAAGAACTGCCACTACGGCGTCGGTTGATTCTGGTTCAGAGGGGATAAAGGGATTCTGGCCCGACCAAAGTCCATGACTTTTTAAAGGCCTGAGCCAAAATTCAGCGCGCTGATGTGATGTGGCCTGATACCAATGTATCATTTCATTTTTGTTGTGGAAAAGAATGGCTGCTTTTGTTGAAGTCCAAACCATAAAAACAGCATACTTCATCAGGTTGGGAATAATGCTGAAGCCATTTCCACTACCCGTTCCCATCAATTGGGCAAAAACCAATCCCTCAGGTTTTCCAAAAATTCCAGCTCCCCGACCCATGTGCTTAAAAGCCTTAAAAGCATCCCGCTTTCGCGAAAAATTGTATTCGCCATATGTACAAATCTGGGATTCAGACATGATATTGAAAATCCAACAAAATTAGTGTGCTTCAGAAGAACGACAAATAGCGGTCCGGTGTTTTGGTAAATTATCTCAATTTGTTTTTTCAACATTTCACATGTTGAAAATCATAATCTTATAGGAAATTTTTTGCTTTTTAAAACCTTTTTCTCCTGTTCCTGTTCTGTTAACATTATAAATTGATGAAGATGAGGTCCTACCCCGATGAGCAGTGGAAAAAAATAGATTTGGGCAGCGATGCACTCCGTTATCAATACAGTGTATCTAACTATGGGAGATTGATCAGTTATACGGATGAAATGGCTACCGGAAAGCTGCTGCGTGGCGGAAGTTTAGGTGGATACAGCACATTCGTATGCAGGCCTTTCGGCAAATCAAAAACTTTTTATGTACACAAGCTGGTAGCTGAATATTTCATTCAAAAGAAGAAGGATGAATTAATATACGTCATACACCTGGACTACAATAAGAAGAACAACCATGTGGATAATCTTCGATGGGTATCGAAGAGGGATATGGAGTTGCATCAACAAAAAAGTCCTTTTGTCATCAAAAGTCGCGAAGCCCGAAAGCTCATCAAACCAACGAAAGGCCACAAATTAACCTCCACTGACGTGATCAGGATCAAAAAGAAGATATTTGATCCAAACCGCAAAACACGCATGAAAATGATTGCCAAGCAATTTGGCATCAGTGAAATGCAACTTTACCGTATCAAGTCGGGTGAGAATTGGTCACATATCGTTGTCGACAAAATGGAGCCCTCCCGAATTTAAGACATTCATGACTTTGGAAGCACTAACTCCCGCAAGTCACCATTTACTTCTACTTTTATCCCCCTGACTCCTGCGGCTTCGGCAGCTTCAACATCTCTGAATTTATCGCCGATCATAAAAGACCGATCCCTGTCAATGCCATGCACAGCAATGGCTTTTTCCAGCATTCCCGGATGCGGTTTCCGGCAGAGGCATTGACTGATCGCATCGTGGTGGGGACAGAAATATGTATCGAGATAGACTATACCCGCTTCGAGGAAAGTCTCCCGCATGTATCGGTCGATCTCGTAGAAGTCATAAATACTGTACAATTCCTTAGCGATTCCGCCCTGATTTGTAATCACAATAATGCAATATCCTTGATCAGAGAAGCGCTTAAGTGCTTCGAGCACCCCTGGCAAAATTGTGAATTCCAGGAGTTTTTTGGTGTAGTCGTCCGGATCGTGGTTGATGACGCCATCTCTGTCGAGAAATAAGGCAGGTCTCAGATTACTTTGATTCATAAGTTTCAAAGGTACGATCTGTATAGAATATGACAATCCGATCAATTTGGCGTTGCTCTGCTTTTTTTGCAGAAGCAGGTGCCTGTTTCGTACCGGTTCTGATCATATTTTCATCTTTACCTTGAGATGACATCGCTTCCGTCATCTTCTTTGGTTCGCGACCAGTGATAAGCCATCCCGCATCGACCCGCGGAAAGTTTTCAAGGATTTTTTGAATGAAGTCCATCGAAGGTTTGTTTCTGCCATTGAGTACATGAGATATACTCGAGCGCTGCACACCCAACACATCCGCAAAAGATCCAGGCGTGTGCTGATTCACTTTCATGATGGTAACGATTCTGTCGGGAAGTTCCATTTGTTACATTTGTATATCAAGCAGTGAGCAAATGTAGAAAATATTGTGAGCTTCAATAGCAGAGTTCGACACATTTGCGCAAACAACATGCATAGATGAACCATGTAAATTGTTGTATTATTGTAATTTAAAAAACTTTCTAATTAACATTTTTGCAGATAACATTTGTAACAAAATATGGAAATAACCATGGCGGTGTTGACAAATTCGGGCACTTGTTCTGTTTACATTTGTAACATAAAACGTGTAAACAAAGAGGGAAAGTTGATGTTTACCTGTTGAGCGAACGCATTGTCTAATGATGATGACCTGTTAATTTTGCCCGTTATTGATATTCAGTTAAGTGAAGAACGAACCAACCAACTCAGAAATAGTCAATCCAATTGATCCGGACACCATCACGGAAATGCCCGGACTGATACCCTACCCTCATACCATCGGCAGTCCGGCTTTTGCACCCAACAACCAGGGTGCTATCAAAAGCAGGTCGATGAAAGCGATGGAAGAGCAAAGCAATATGCAACTCCGGCAAATACAGGAACAGATCGCTTTACTCGCCCGACAGGCAGAAGCCTTACAAAAACGGGTCGACGTGTCAAAAGCCGTATATAGCGCGGAAATGTCTTTTCAACCTCTCACTGGTGAAACGTACCACTTATATGCGCGGGAAGCCCGGCAATTTGTATTGTCGATGATTGGTCCTGATGAATGGGGACGGAAAATTCCCTTCCGGCATTTCGTCGCCACCGTGAAGTTATTATCCGATCACACATGGGAAGTGTTAAGAACGAAAATTTAAACCCTGTTGATTGTACAAATCCAGGTCTGAATGTAGGTCATTCCAAAAATTCCACACCTCTTATTGATGTCGGGATATTAATTGGAGGGAATTCGTGCCTCCTCGCCCTGGTTTCAATTCAGGCCTAATTGTGATAGAATTTTGTAAATCACTGAATTGAGATAACAATCATGGCATTCACTAAAAGTCCAAATACAATCGATCGTATCTGTGAAAAGATGGAAAAGAATACCTATCGCGATGATGCGTAGATAGAATTTCCTGAAAAAGAGCATGGCAATGTATACCGGAATGGCGTAAAATGAATGCAAAGGATGAAAACCAATGCTGCACCGGTGTGGATCAAAGATGGGCGTTGCCAGCAAATGGTCGAGATCGATCAACATGGTGAGCAGGAAAATCACATATACCTTACGCCAGTTATCCCGAAAAAACAGCCATGCTATCAGGCCCGGCACAAGCAAATGGAGGCTGTAATGAACGAATCCCTGCAAGATTTTCTTATTTTTTTGAGACGGGAATCTCCAGTTTAACAGTGATCACATCACCTACTACAAATTGCGTAAAACCGCCGTCTATACCATAATCTTTTCGGTTTACCTGAAATTCACCCTTAAAAACCGCTTTGTTTCCATTCTGATCGAAGGTGTAAGGAATCTTCACCTCTTTTTTTATACCGCGCAAATCCAATATCCCAACCACAACAGACTGACTATCTTCAGATGAAAACGACAATGAAGTAAATCTGATTTGGGGATACGTCTCAGCATCAAACCAATTTTCACCTTTTGCATGGGAGTTTTTAGTCTTGTTGCCTGTATCAATGCTATTGACGTCCACCGAAACCTGAATTTTTGAAGCCGCCAAATCGTCGGGATCGTACTGAATGGTTCCGCTGAGTCCTGAAAAATTTCCAGATGCCTGGGTGGCTTCAAACCTGATCGTGTAGTTGGGATCGATATTCCATACCTCACGGAGATGTGAAAAGCTATAAAGCGCAAGTGCTCCAACAAGTGTTAAAAACACATTCCTGATTTGATTCATTGGACCGTTATTTTGTAAGAGTCGCGGTTGACTTCGAATTATTCCGGTTAAAGATGCGAATTTAACGCAGACATCCAAAAGTCAGTGTTTAATCTGAGGATGAGAAGGCATTTTTTCAATTTAAGACACGAGCAGAGTGCGAACTGGAAAATAGCTTTTCAAAAACGACCGGCTTAACAGCAACATCGATCCGTGTGAGATTCCCGTTGGTCAACTAAGGGATGAGACATCAATCTTAAACAGGTCGGCAGCATTCTTCCACATTATAAGCTCCTTCATATCGTCGGGTAGATCAATGCCATCCATAAATTTGATGTATGAGCCCATGCCGCAGATAGGCCAATCAGTGCCAAAGAGCAGGTACTTCGGCTCGCCGGTGAAGAGAATCATCTCTTCAAGTTTTGACTTCATGTACTTTTCAAATTTGTCAGAAAAGTCACCGAGCACCAATCCGGAAATATCGGCATAGACATTTTCATTTTTGTACACCACTTCCATACAATCCACTATCCACGGATTGCCCACGTGGCAAATCACAATTTTCATTTCAGGGAAGTCCACGGCTACATCATCGATGTGGATGGGGTGCGAAAAGCGCACTTTGCCTTTCGGCGAATAGGTATCACCCGAGTGAAACATGACAGGCACATCGTACTCGATGGCAAGGTCGTACACCACTTTGAGGCGCTTATCATAGGGATAAAAGGGTTCGTAGCCAGGATAAAGCTTCAATCCCTTCACGAGGCCTTCCTGCAGGTATCCGCTTAATTCACGCAGGTCCTTTTCGGTGTAATTGAGGTAGCTGATGCCAGCCACAACAAAGATATCTTTCATGCCGCGCGTAGCTTCAATTACGGAGGCCGTGCTCGGCCGGTGTTCTGTGACTTTATAAGAGGTGAGCACAAGGGAGCATGCCACGTTATTGGCTTTCATTTCACGATGCAGGTTGGCGAGACAATCGTCAATTGACACCACGCGCTCTTCGTGGTAATTGTTGAGGTGGGTGTGTACGTCAATGATCATGGATTGAATTTTAGTATTTCACGGTGCACTTTTCGTGCTTTCGCAAAAATAAGAAAAGAAAATCCGTTAAATTCCTTAGGTTGGCCATCAATCACCGCTGGATTCTCTTTGATTCAGGTTATATGGTCCTGGGTTTCGAAGAATAAAATTTCTTGAAAGTCTCTCGTTCCGGTCAATCGTAGCATTTCAGATGATTTCAGGTCACCCGGATTCTTGTCCTCTTGTCAATGATGGTTTTCCGCCGCTTGGGAATGGTGATGCGCAGCACATTGTCTTTATAAATTGCCTTACCCTGAGCAGCATTTACATTTTTCGGCAGGTTGAGCGTTCTGAAGAGCACAGAAATTCCAGGAGTGTTTATCTGATTGTCCACTTCTTTTTTTTCCGCTTCAATTTCGAGCAGGCCTTCATCCAGACTTACTTTGAAGTCGCCCTTTTCCAAACCCGGGGCTTCCATATGAATTTTGAAAGCTTCGCCGGTTTCATCCACGGTTACTGAAGATCTTTGATATTCCCAGCTGACCGGAAAAAAATCATATTTTGTTGGCGAAAACTCCTTTTTAAAGCTGGATTGCCGGGGAGATTTGGTTGGTGGGTTCATGATACTTGGTGTTGATAGCTTCTCAAAGTTATTTACCAAAAACCGGATTTTTATTGACATAAATCAGGAATTTTTATGATTTAAATCAATTTAATAAAGACATGTGTATAATATTTGGTGTGATATTTAATCAGGAATATAGATAATGAATACGGGCAGTGAAATCGGAGTCGC
>JBGTLS010000031.1:0-2909 GCA_041744015.1 Cryomorpha sp.
TTGGTCGCGATGACCTGTATGGACGCAAAAGAAGCATCAACGGAAACATTGGATATTTTGTAAAACCCTTGCGCGTTGGTGGAGCCAAAGCTGGTGCCAATCGTTATGTAAGCGTTTGCGACCGGATTTCCTTCCTGATCGGTGATCCGCCCTTTAAAATCTGCGATGACCTGGGATCCGGAGAGAAAGGGATTGGTGTAATTGACCGTTGTGTTTTGTGGATTTATGCCGCCGTTTCGGATATCATCGTCTTTGCATCAGGACGAAAAAATGATCATAAATAAGGAAAACAAGACAAACTGTTTCATAAGATGGTTTGGATTGGTTGAAAAATAGACGAATGGAAAAGTTACAGGTTGCACGGCCACTATATTCAGCGAATAAATTTGACTTCATTGAACAAGGATTAAATCAGACCCTCAAAGTTTATATGCGGTTCCCGAATGCCACAATTTCTGATACATCTTTTTTATTTCCCGTCGACAACGGAGCCCGTTTGGGAAGTTCCATGATGCCAATCAAAATCACCCCGTAACCAAATCTGGTTCTCATCCATTTTATTTCGATATTCCACCCCACAAACGCATCGCTCCTTATTGCCCATACCTGTAGCAAATTGCCTTCGGCCTGACAACACTCCAAACCAAATGATCATTCCCGCCACCCTCTTCGATGCTGAAGCCATTAGTCGCCTGGTGAATTCCGCATACCGCGGGGATTCATCGCGTCTTGGATGGACCACTGAAGCCGATTTGTTGGACGGGACCAGAACAGACGCTGCCGCCATTTCATCGGCCATTGACGATCCGGGAACCACCATGCTGAAACATGTCGAAGGAGTTGAAATTACAGGTTGTGTGGAGTTGGTCCGACACGGGGACAGCATGTATCTCGGTATGCTGACGGTGAAGCCCGGCATACAGGGGAGGGGACTTGGAAAAAGCATTTTAATGGCAGCCGAAGCCTATGCGCGTGCTGCCGGTTGCACCTCCGTTCACATGACGGTGATCAGCCTGCGGGAGGAACTCATCGCCTGGTACATTCGCCGGGGTTATCGCCTTACTGCGCAGAAAAAACCTTTTGATTTCGACGATCCCCGGTTTGGGCTGCCGAAGCGGCCGCTGGAATTTGTGGTATTGGAAAAGGTGTTGGACAGATCAGATAAAAACCACTAAAAATCATTTTACTGTGTTTAATCAAAAACTTCGCTGATTATTCTTTTTTAGCTACTTTTCTCCGCACAACGTAAAATGAATCCGATGCAAATCCATTTGATTGAATTGCGACTGATTGCGTATATAGCCGGCATATGAAAGGATGGATCCGCTCTTTGCAAAACAATATAGGTACCAGCTTATTGCTGACGGTTGGCATTGCGTGTGCTTTATTAATTCTTGCCAGCTATTTCAGCACCCAGGTCAATTCTGCGATTCGCGCTTATGTACACGGTGAATCAGAGTACAGCAAAGGGCAGAAAGATGCCACTCGATGGCTCACTTTTTACCTGATTTCGGGAGATGAGGCATATTTTGAGGCTTTTCAGGAATCAATAAAAATACCGCTTGGAGATGGTCAGGCGCGGCGTGCGTTACAGGCAGGTGATCCGGATGAATTGGTGCGTGAGGGTTTCCTTGCGGGCAACAACCATCCCGACGATATCGACCGCATGATCTGGCTTTTCCGCTGGTTTCAAAACGTGGGTCTGGTAAAGGAATCCATTCGTTTGTGGACCGAGGCCGATGAAATGGTGGACGCACTGCATGCCTATGGGTTGGAAATTCGTGCGCAAATAGAAACGTCCCGGGGTGATATGAGTGCAGTAAACATGATATCCGCCACTGAGCGTATCCGGTTTATTACCACAGGTCTTACACAAAAGCAGCGCCATTTTTCGAACAATTTGGGTGTGCTTGCGCGATTGTCTGCCCAACTTTTATTCTTTATCAACCTTGCCCTCATTCTTGTTATCATCGGTTCGCTTGGCGTATTTTACCGGAAGGTGATCAACGCCCTGGAGGCTTCCCGTGTGGATCTCAAAATCAAGAATGACAATCTTCTGGAATCCAATAAAAAGCTCGATCAGTTTCTCTATGCATCCTCCCACGACCTCAAGTCACCCATCAACAATCTGGAAGGACTCATTGAAATACTGGAAATGGTGGACGAATCAGAACCCGTATTGCGCAGAGAAGTAATGAGCAAAATGCGCAATTCCATTTACTCTTTGCAGTACACCATCGGCGATATTGAAAACCTGATGCGCGTTGGCCGACTCTCCGGCAGTAAAGACGACATGGCCGTTCAGACTTTTGAAGAAGTGCTTGATCAGATCATTGCCGATAACGAAGTAAGTTTCGAAATTTCAACGGTGAATTTGCACCGCGATTTTCAGGTAGAACAGATCTTATATTCCCGACTCGGACTTAAAAGCATTCTTTATAATTTGCTTTCCAACGCCTGCAAATACCGATCTCAGTTGCGGCCTTTAGAAGTGCGAATCTCCACTTTTTCAGAAAATGGGTCGGTAGTACTTGTTTTTGCCGACAACGGCAGTGGACTCGATATGGAGCAGTACGGTTCAAAACTCTTTACAATGTTCCGCCGGTTTCACAGCCACGTGCCCGGTTCGGGACTCGGATTATATGCCGTGCGGGAGATTGTGGAACTCCATGGTGGTTCTATTTCAATGGAAAGTCAGGTGGAAAAAGGTGCAGAATTTCGAATTCTTTTATTAAAATAAAGATTATCTTGATTGAAAATATAATTTGAAAAAAATCATTGTTTTTCTGTGTTAAAAAAAAGACTATCTTCCACCGTTTTTACAAAGGGATAGTCTCATGAAAAAATACCGTTGCGCCCTGATTGTCGACGATGATCCGGTGAGTTGTTTTCTCAATGAGCGCATTTTG
>JBGTLS010000032.1:0-5220 GCA_041744015.1 Cryomorpha sp.
GTTTACAATGTGGAAAAAGTGATGCAGGAAATCCTGGCAATTAAGCCTGATATGATATTTCTGTGGGATGAAGCATGGTTTGCCTTTGCCGGTTTTACCTATAACTATAAGCAGCGCACAGGAATGTTTGCAGCGAAAAAGCTTTGTGATAAATACAGTAGCCCTGCATACAAGGAAGAATATGAAGACCATATTAAAAACCTGAAAGAAGGTGAGCTTCCCAGACTTCCCGATCCAGATAAGGTCAGGATAAGAGTATACTCCACACAGAGCACCCATAAAACGTTGAGCAGCTTTCGTCAGGGCTCCATGATCCACATTTTTGATGAAGATTTCCAAAGGAAGAGTGAGAATACTTTTATGGAAGCTTACATGACCCATACTTCCACTTCTCCTAACTATCAGGTTTTGGCTTCGCTCGATGCAGGTAGGAGACAGGTGCAGTTTGAAGGTTATGAGCTGGTGGAGAAAAGCATTGAAATGGCGATGGTATTGCGCGCTAAAGTGAACGATCATCCGCGTTTGAGTAAATATTTTGATGTGCTTACCGTAAGTGATTTTATTCCGGAGGCTTACCGCGAGTCGGGATTATCGGAATATTACAATAAAAATGAAGGTTGGAACCGAATGGAAAATGCCTGGGAGAAGGATGAGTTCGTTCTGGATCCTACCAAAATCACCCTTCATATAGGCAGGACAGGAGTAGATGGAGACACCTTCAAGAATAAATATTTGATGGATAAATTCAATATCCAGATCAATAAAACTTCCAGGAATACGGTTTTATTTATGACCAATATCGGTACCACCAAAGGTAGTGTGGCCTACCTCACCAATGCGCTGCTGAAAATTGCCGATGAGTTGGATCTGGAATTCCGTTCCCTGAGCGAGAAAGAAGCAGACATCCGACAAAACAGGATACAGTCGCTGGTTCGTGATTTTCCACCTTTACCTGATTTCAGCTATTTCCATCATTCCTTTCAGGCTGTGCCGGGTGTACCGGGCGGTAACATTCGCGAGGCATTTTTCCTCGCATATAGTGAAGAGAATTATGAATATATGCCATTGCATGAGTGCCTGCCAGCGATGGAAAATAACAGAACCCTGGTGGCTTCATCCTTCATCATACCTTATCCACCAGGCTTTCCGGTACTTGTGCCAGGGCAGGTAGTCAGTAAGGAAATCATTCATTTTCTCACCGCGCTCGATGTTTCAGAAATCCATGGATACAGGGTGGAACTGGGACTCCGTATTTTCAAGGAAACTGTGTTGAACAGACAGAAGACCGTCACATCCATGGGATCCACAAATTCAGTGGTTGCAAAAAAGAAATTATCAACTAAAAATTGAAAAATTAATATCATGACGACAAAAAAAAGTGATAAGACCGTTGATTCGGCAAAAAATAATAAAAAGGCTGCGACTCCTTCCGGAAACGGACAGAAGCAGCAAAAACAAGCTACACCTTCCGGAAACGGGCAGAAGCAGCAAAAAGCAGCTACTCCTTCAGCAAGCAAGCCGAAGCAGCAAAAAGCAGCGACTCCTGCCGCAAGCGCGCCGAAGCAGCAAAAACCGGCTGCAGCGAAAGCAGCCCCCACTAAAGCCAGGAAACCTGTTGCAAAAGCTCCAGCAAAAAAGAGAAGCCCTAAACCAAAGGTGGAGCTAAGCGGTGTCTCAGATATCAGAAGGTCATTTCACAAAAATGAAGAGCCTCTGTATTTTATCAGCGCTACGAATTTTAATCTGTTGGGAGCAGATGAATGGATAAAAGGCTTCAAGTTCATCTGTTATATCGAATGTTTTGATGGGCTTCATCCAAATGTTTTCTCACCCAAAAACGAAATTCCCCATGATGATTTTGAAGGTATTGAGGATATTAACAATTATCTCCTTCAACATCCGGAAGTACAGGATTATCTCAAAACCCGCTCTGTGGATGGGAAAGCCGGAAAGGCGATGTTTCTGATGTTCGATGAAAAAACCGAACAGCTCGCGTCAAAACTGGGCCTTGAGATCATGTTTCCCAAAGCAGAGATGCGCAACTTCCTTGACAACAAGGTAAACACCAACCGCATCGCTGAAAAAGCCGGAGTGGCCTGTGTACCCTATGTGTTGAAAAAGGTGACAGGTTGGGAGCAGCTTAGAAAAATTTCAAAACATCTTGGAAATGACCTTGTTATTCAAACCCCTTTTGGTGATTCAGGTCATACCACCTTCTTTATTTCAAACGAAGAAGATTTTGACAAGCATGCAGAAGAAATTATCAAAGAAGATGAAGTGAAAGTCATGAAGCGTATCCGTTGCAAAGGCTCTGCTATTGAAGCCTGCGTTACCAGACATGGGACAATCGTGGCTCCTCTGATGACGGAGTTGGTGGGATTTGAAGAACTCACCCCCTATAAAGGTGGATGGTGCGGAAATGAAATTTATCCGAATGCCTTCACACCGGAACTACGCGACAAAGCAATAGAAAACACCCAAAAATTCGGTAATCAACTGCGGAAAGAAGGATATAAAGGCTATTTCGAATTGGATTACCTGATCGATCAGGACAATGGTGAGCTTTATTTGGGTGAACTTAACCCAAGGGTAACAGGTGCGAGTTCCATTACCAATCACGCTGTATTTGCACTTGCGGATGCCCCTTTATTTGTTTTCCATATTCTCGAGTGGATGGATATTGAATACGACCTGGATGTGGAAGCTCTGAACAAGCGCTGGGCGCACCAGGATAATATTGACGGGTGGAGTCAGCTTATCGTAAAACATACGGAAGATACGGTTGAATATGTTACCGAAGCACCAAAATCCGGAATCTGGAAAATGTATGATACGGGCCACATTCAGTTCGACCGTATGGACACCCACCGTAGAGCTGTGGAAAATGAGAAAGAAGCTTTCTTTTTGCGGATCACCAGAAAAGGGGATTATTTATACGAAGGAGCAGACATGGGAATCCTCGTAACCAGAGGTCGTATGATGACCGATGACTTCCAACTAAATCACCGGGCCAAACACTGGATAAAAGCGATCCGATCGCAGTACATGTCTGAAATAGTGGAAGATAAAAGGAAGCCAAAACTCACTGGCTCATTAACAAAATAATACATTTTTAAAAGGTATATCAGTTTAAGAAGGTCTATATTATGGCCATCTTAAACTGATATTAATTTCAAATTTTCACTTAAACTTATTAATGAATTTACATTTCAATACCATTTCCGAGCCTGGTGTTCCCGGGCCGAAGTGGCAAAAATTGTTCAATACACACTGGGATGCCTACCGCACCTGGTTCGATTCCAAAGGAGCATCCAAAGCTGCTGACTTAAAAACCTCACAGGCAGCACTAAAAAAATACATGCCCGAGATGTGGCCTACCTATAAGCGACTCTGTAAGTTGGCCAAGGCCGATGATACAGCGGCGCGCTTCCTGACCGGTTTTCAACCTCCTGCTTACATTGGCGCCTGTTCACAGGCTGTATTGCCAGGAGATGGACTGAAGCTTGTGCGCAATTACGACTTTCATCCTGACCTTACGGAAGGTGTGCAGATACTTACTGCCTGGAACGGCAAAAAAGTAATCGCCACCAGTGATTGTCTCATCGGCGTCCTGGATGGTATGAATGAAGACGGATTGGCCATTTCCCTGACTTTTGGTGGGAGAAAAGAAGTAGGAGTTGGCTTCGGTATTCCTTTTATAATGCGGTATATTCTGGAGTTTTGCAGCAATGTTGGAGAGGCGGTAATCGCGCTGAAGCGTATACCATCGCACATGTCCTATAATGTAACGGTGATCGACACAAGTGGTGCGTTTAAAACTGTTCAGCTGGCGCCCGATAAAGCACCTACGGTTACAGATGCTACTTATACCACCAATCATCAGGGCAGGGTGGACTGGCCCGAAAATGCCGCTTTCAACAAGACGGTGGAAAGATCAGACTTTATTGGAAACATGCTGGGCAGAGATATAAAAGATGCCCATGCGATGGCTGACGCTTTCCTTCGGCCCCCTCTTTACAACAGGATGTTTAAAGAAGGCTTTGGAACACTTTATACAGCGGTTTACCACCCGGCAAAAGGCACGGTACAATTGCGCTGGCCTGGCAAAGAGATCACACAGGATTTTGTGAACTTCAAAGAAGAATACAAACTGATCAACCTGGAACAAACTGTTGCCGTTCCTAAACGGAAAGTTCAGCGTCCCGGGTTATCTGCTCCAGCAGAAAACAGGGTGGATTATACCTATAATGATCAGGCAAACGCTTGGCAGGAAACAGTATCGGAAATTGTGGTAAATGCCATGTCATATGCCAGGCCATCCGCTGATAAAAAAGAATTGGAGAAGCTTCAGAAAGAGCTGAATATGAACAGTGATATTTCCTGGAAGGCAATTTCAGATTTTTGGTCCAAAAAAGGGGGCGCATATACCAGTACAAATAAATACTGATTATAAGATTTAAAGACAATTTAATGGAATTTCAGAGTACCAATCCCTACAACAACCAGGAAGTAGGCAGCTATATTGCGCATACAAACACGGAAGTTAATGAGATTTTAGATAAGTCGGCTGAGGCTTTTAAAACCTGGAGTCGCGAACCACTATCCCACCGTACAGAACTCTTAAAAAAAGCAGGTCAGGTTTTGAGGGATCATGTGGAGGATTATGCGCAGATGATTACCGCGGAGATGGGGAAACCTATTTCCGAGTCGCGGGCAGAAGTGAATAAATGCGCCTGGGTATGTGATTACTATGCGGAGAATGCTGCAAGATTTCTCGCTCCCGAAAAAGTAAAAACTGATGCTTCAGAGAGTTTTGTACGTTATGATCCATTGGGGACGGTATTTGCTATCATGCCCTGGAATTTCCCTTTCTGGCAGGTTTTCAGATTTGCAGCACCTACGCTTACTGCCGGCAATACAGGATTGTTAAAACACGCCCCCAATGTATTTGGATGCGCGCTGAAAATCGAAGAGGTATTTGCAAAAGCAGGCTATCCAAAGGGAGTATTTCAGAACCTGATTGTGCACCACGATGAGACTGAAAAGATTATTGCGCATGAGGGGGTGAAGGCCGTAACGCTGACAGGCAGCGAAATGGCGGGTGCCGCTGTAGGACAGCTTGCGGGCAAGTATATCAAGAAAAGTTTGCTTGAGCTCGGGGGAAATAACTCTTTCATTGTTTGGGAAGATGCCGATATTGATAAGGCTGTAAAAACGGCT
>JBGTLS010000033.1:0-3778 GCA_041744015.1 Cryomorpha sp.
ATTTTCGGTGGTGGAGTTGGCATAGCAAATCATCCGGGATATGCGGCCAGAATCATACGGCTCCTTTCGGATGGATCGATTGATGAATCCTTTATTGCACCCCTATGTACTGCCTATGCAGGCGGTACGTATGAGAATCCAACCACGCCGAACGCTATTGCTGCCAGTATAACTGAAGATGAGGATGGCACCTTTATCCTCTGGGGAGATTTTATTGAAATTAACGGTGAAGAACACAGACGCCTGGCCAAAATTGATGATACGGGTGAATTGATTGCCGGAGCTTTCCAAACCACCACCCCTGATTCTTCGGTGTGGGGTTCGTGGAATGGTGTGTTCGGTCCCGTAATGAGTACGAGTGTCGGCGTTGTAAAAAAACTTCCCGACGGCAAGCTCCTTATTGGGGGCCAGTTTTCCTCCTTCGGTGGTGAGCCGTATAGTTGTCTGGTGCGCTTACAACCCAGTGGGTTTGTGGGCACAGAAAATACTGAAGGCCGCGGCGCGCTCAAACTCTGGCCAAATCCCATTGGCGTCAATCAACAATTTTTTCAAGTGACCCTGCCCGATGCCAATGAGCGCATAGAGCTGGTGGAAATTTATGATCTACAGGGAAGGGTGGTGTTAAAACCAAATGTTCCTAATCAATTTGACAATAAAGTTGACATTCAGAATTTGTCTCCCGGCATCTACCTCATCAAAGCTGCGAGTGCACAAGGGATTTATAGCCATAAGTTTGTTGTGCAATGAATACAACCAGCAACTTAAAAACCGTAGAAGGCAATTACAGCCGCGCAGCCGCCGGTGGAAGTTCTTGATCAGGATTGGTGATTTGAGGATTTGATGATTTGTTGATTTGATGATTTGATGATTTGTTGATCAGATCATTTTGGTGAATTATGTACAATGGCTTTAGCCGAAATTGGTGGAAGGTCTTGATTAGAATGTTACAATTGCCGGGCGGCTTTAGCCCCCGGCAATGATTGGCCAGGATTTTGGGCTTTAGCCCAACCAGAATAACAAATATTTTCCGATGGCTTTAGCCGAAACTTTGCTGTTTCCCGGATCTTTTCATAAACATCCCTTTAGGCGCCTTTAGGTAAATCTATCATTTTCTTCACCCGGGGAAAATGGTCATTCGGCTCCTAACCTGAGTTTGTTCCCAATTCAAAACGGGATTCAAAGCGGGATGTCCCGTATCATTTCCCGTACATGTTCCGATCTATCCCCGATCATGTCCCGATAGGGTAGATTTCAATGGGCCATGGTTGGATGAGATGATTTGGTGATTAGTTGATTCGGTGATGTGGTGATTTTAAAGTGGAATCATTTTCCTTCGACAGGTGAAGTTGGTTAATGCGTTTAATAATGTTTAAAAGCCAGGTGAATTTGCAGTTTTTACCAATTGTTGGTACTTTTGAAAAAAACGAATCATGAGCAAAAATACATCCGTCTCTCTTGGAAATTATTTCGAAGATTTCGTCAGCAGTCAGATTTCGGCAGGTCGATATAAAAATGTCAGTGAAGTTATCAGAGCCGGACTTCGACTCCTGGAAGATGAAGAGAGCAAATCCACTGCTCTGAAAAATGCCATTCAGGAAGGTCTGAATAGCCCCCGGGTTGAAAATTTTGACTTTGATGAACATCTTACCAAACTAAAATCCGGGAAAAAAAACAATGGCTAAGGTTGTTTTGAGACAGGAAGCCATTGACGACTTGTCCGAAATTTGGGAATATACTTCACAAATATGGTCCGAAAATCAAGCCGAAAAATATTATCAGTCAATTAAGTTTGCTTGCAATGAAATCGGTATCAATCCTTTAATTGGCTCGAAATATAGTGCGATAAATAGTAATTTATTCGGCCTTAAAACCGGAAAACACATTATATTTTACCAAACAATTTCAAATGATGAAATAGAAATCATCAGAATTTTACACGAAAGGATGGATTTGAAAAAGAGATTAACCACATAAACCAGTGCACCCAATAGCGCAAGATAAATGCGCCAATTGCTTTTTGAATTCCCGAAAATCCCCACTTCTTTTATAAACTCTGTATTCCAAAACATAACTTTCACGGAATATAATCCCGTCAGGATATGCTTTTAGCGGAATACGATCCTTGAATGTTATAAATAATATCGGGATAATCTGACTGAAGCGTCAATACTAAATTGGATACCGTATTATTTGTTGGGCTAATTTGGCATTCGAGTAAAGCGATGATATTTCGTGTGTCGCGTGGGCTGAAAAACGAATTAAGAGGTTTTTTTGCCTAAATTTCAAGATTGAAATTGATATGACCCAACGCGTATATATTGATACATCGATTGTAGGCGGTTTTTTTGACGAAGAATTCAAGGAAGCTACTTTAATGCTATTTCAGCGACTAGAAAAGCATGAAATGATATTTGTTGTTTCGGACTTGTTAGATCTTGAACTGATTAACGCGCCAAAGCATGTAAAGGAGCTCTTATTCAAATATTCGCGGAACTTTTTTGAAAGAGTTGAGCTGTCAGCGGAAACAGTAAGTCTGGCTGACAAATATATAACCGAAAAAGTAGTTGGAAAGACAAGTATTGCAGACTGCCGACACATTGCGATGGCTACCATTTACAAAGTCGACGTATTGGCGAGTTGGAATTTTAAACATATTGTCAATCTTGAAAGAATCAAAGGCTATAATTCAGTGAACCTCAAATGTGGGTATTCAATGCTGGAAATCAGAAGCCCAAAAGACCTCGTGAAATATGGAAACGACTAAAAATCAAAAGACATTTGACGCAGTAAAAATGATGCGTGAAATCAGAGACAAAATTAGCCAGGATACGCATAATATGACTTTTGAGGAACTGAAGGCATATATACAGACGCAATTAAAAGAGAACAACACAAAATTGATTGGAAACGGTGAGGATTAGATGATGTGAGGATTAGTTGATTCCCGCCCGCAGTGGAGGTAGATGATTTGAACCCCACTCTTTTCATTCTTTCCACCCCAAACCAGAAGAAATTCCAAAAATTCAGGTGATCGGGCCGGGAATGTTTGGCGGTTGAAGTCGCCCCTGCTAAATTGCGCCATGGAAATAATCGGCGACATCGCGCATTGGGAACTTTTGGAAAATGCCCTTCACCTCACCACCTCCGGGGCGCGCCTGCGCATCGCGCAGTACAATGCCTCCACCTTCCGGGTGCAGGCCTGCAAAACAGACGAAATATTTCAGGATACCTCGTACGCCTGTCCGCAACTGCCCGCCCACGAAGCGATGCAAATCAGGGATGCTGGCCAAAAACTCGTCGCAGAAACTCCGGTCCTGCGAATGATCATCCAAAAAAACCCCTTCCGCTTGCGGTTCGAAACCCCCGCAGGAGACGTGCTCAGCGAAGACGATCCGGGTCTGGGCATCATTTGGGACCACCGCGAAGTGACCAATTACAAAACCCTCCAACCCGGGGAGCGTTTTTTTGGCCTCGGCGAAAAAACCGGGCCCCTCGACCGCGCCGGGAAACAATACCGCAACTGGAATACCGACGCCTACGCTTACGGGCCTTCCACCGATCCGCTCTACGTCTCCTGTCCATTTTACATGGGTTTGAGTCACGAAAATATCTATGGGATTTTCCTGCACAACCACTGGGAAACGGTTTTTAATTTCGGTGCCGCCAACGACCGGTTTTCCTTTTTCCAGGCCAAAGGTGGTCAGCTCGACTACTTCTTTTTTGGCGGACCCAAACCAGCCGATATCCTCCGCGACTACACCGCCCTCACCGGGCGGAT
>JBGTLS010000034.1:0-9225 GCA_041744015.1 Cryomorpha sp.
CACGACTGCAAAACCTAGTGGTACCCATTCTTTGGTGTGCGACTTTGAAATGATCGGCCGACGCGACTGCAGCACGGTGGCCGGCGCATGCTTTCGTTCTGGCGGTAGGTCGCCAAGCTCTTGCCGCGGATTCCAAAAGAATTCTTTTTCACATAGTCGACGTTGGTGAGGATTTCAAATAAAAAATCTCATTTGTGGGACCCGCGCGAATGAAGTATGTTTGTGGCCTCAAAAAACAACGAAAAAAGCATCCCTATGAGCGTATTGGTCAACAAACTTTCGAAAGTCATTGTACAGGGTTTTACAGGTAGTGAAGGCACCTTTCACGCCGGCCAAATGATAGAGTATGGTACCAATGTAGTGGGTGGCGTTACACCAGGCAAAGGAGGTCAAAAGCATCTGGATCGGCCAGTTTTCAACACCGTGGATGAAGCCGTTAAAGAGACCGGAGCTGATGTAACGATCATTTTTGTTCCCCCGGCTTTTGCAGCCGACGCCATTATGGAAGCTGCTGAAGCAGGCATTAAGGTAATCGTTACCATCACCGAAGGCATTCCTGTGAATGACATGGTGAAAGTGAAAAATTACATTTCTAACAAAGATTGCAGGTTGATCGGTCCAAACTGTCCGGGGGTTATGACTGCAGGAGAAGCAAAAGTGGGTATCATGCCTGGTTTTATTTTCCAAAAAGGTACCATCGGAATCGTATCAAAATCGGGAACCCTCACTTACGAAGCAGTTGATCAAATCACCAAAGCTGGACTTGGTCAAACAACAGCTATCGGAATCGGAGGAGATCCTATTATTGGCACGACAACCAAAGAAGCCGTTCAAATGTTGATGGCCGATCCGGAAACGGAGGGAATTGTCATGATCGGTGAAATCGGTGGAAATCTCGAAGCTGATGCTGCTTATTGGATTGCAGAACACGGAACCAAACCTGTGGTGGGTTTCATTGCCGGTGTTACGGCTCCAAAAGGCCGGACCATGGGTCATGCCGGAGCCATCGTTGGTGGACATGATGATACAGCTGAAGCAAAAAAGAAAATTCTTCGCGAATGTGGAATTCACGTCGTGGATTCACCGGCCGAAATTGGTAAGAAAATGGCGGAAGTATTGGGTGTGACTGCCTGATTTTATTCCGAAGACCAAAAGTCAAACACTTCTTTTTTCGCTCACCGCGATATGACGAAACGACGGGTAATCGTCTCGACGTGGTGCCCCGCAATTTCTGCCCGTAAAAAATAAACTCCCGGAGGAAGATTGCGAATTTGCATATCGTTCTGTTGATATCCTCCTTCGTCGAATAAAACTTCACGACCATCTACGTTGTACAACCGGATATTGGAAATGGTATATTCTATTGCTTTCAGCGTGAGTATATCATTTGCGGGATTTGGAAAAAGCCGGAATCGGGGAGAGTTGGCATGATCAATACTGGATACGCCTCCAAAGCCCATCGCATCCACTAAGATCCAGGCGTGGCCCGGAGCAAAATCTCCCACCTGTGCTATTACAGAGATTTCTGCGTGTGTCAGGACGGGTTCGTTTTGTTCGAGGGGAATATTGACATAAGTCCAGTCATCTATTGATTCTGTTAACACCCAATTCTCCGAGCTAAATAAGATTTCGCCGTTATAGAATGAAATATTGACCTCAACTCCTCCGCCAAAAATTCCGGTTTTTGTATAAAAATGCAGTGATTCCGGAATATAATCAATTGGCACGAAAGCTTTAGTCTCACCGTATTCACCCACACTTTGAGGCACTGCCCTTACGCGCATGGCAAATTCACCTTCCCAGGCATCCATGTCTTTTATCACAGAAGGCATTTCCGGCGAAGTTTCTACCACCCAACCAACAGGATGCTCAACGCCTTGCGTCATTTCCCAATTTTCGAAACCCGCATTTGGAATTTGTGACGAAAGCGCACTGATGTAGCCAGTAAGGATGAATAACATCAAAATTCTCATAGTGCAGCGTGTTGGACATTTAAAATTAAAAAAATGTATCCGTATACACAATGCACTTTTACTTTAAATATACTGCACCAGAATTAGAAAGAATTGAACAAAAACAAAATACCGAACTGCACATTGTCCAAACCCAGGCCAAAATTGAAATTTGAAGTTTGACTTTTAAAAGATCTGTTGGAGGTCATGTTTTCTGTGTACTCAATGATGCCGAGAGATGTCTCAAGAGCAAGTCTTCTGTTCAGAAATGCCGTAAGGCCCGGGCGAACACCAATGCCGAATGATGATAATTGCGTGTTTCCCTGACCAATGCTGGATTTTCCAAAACTAAGCGGAATATCCACTTGCCCGAAAGGTTGTAGCCAACCCCACTGCATCCGACCGAAAGCACGAAAAGCAGGACCAATGGAAAATTGATTATAAGTGGTATTCACCGTAAGACTTCCGGATTCAAATTCCGAATTTTCAGTAGCATAGCCAGTGGTCAATCCTATTCCGAATCTCGGCGACATTGCCAACATAGCGGATACATTGATTTTGAAACTCGAATAATTTGTAAGATTACTCGAATATCCACGATAGTGAAAGCTTCCACTTGTGAGCACTGTTCCTTTTTGAATGCGATTTCCGGAATCAGACCCTCTATCCGGGCGGTCCATTGTATTGTAGGAAGTATTTTGAGCACCCGTTATGCCAGCGCAAAAAATCAATATAACAAGCAAAGTACTCTTCATGAAAGTTCTATTTTTTTTCATCTGATAGCAGCAGGGTTGGTTTGACCGACCTTTTACGGGGGTAAATTTCGGAAAAATCAATAAAAAAATTGTACAAAGAGGATGCCTGAATGCATAAGTTGTCCATCCCTGTTTCCATGCTTCATGGGAGTTGCTAACTTTGTCGCTTTTTAACACCCGATTTGAATGAAACTACTCGAAGGAAAAGTTGCCCTTATTACAGGTGCATCGCGGGGCATTGGAAAAGCCATTGCCCAGACGTTCGCCGATCACGGCGCAACAGTTTGTTTTAGCTATGTGAGTTCTGATGAAAAAGCGAGGGCATTGGAAGCAGAGCTGAGTGCCAGTGGCCAAAAAATTCGCGGATTCAAGTCTAACGCGGGAGAATTTGCGGCAGCTCAATCGCTGGTAGACGAAGTGGTGAAAGAGTTTGGCACGATTGATATATTGGTAAACAACGCGGGAATTACGCGCGACACCCTACTTATGCGCATGAGCGAAGACCAATGGGACGAGGTAATTGCGGTGAATCTGAAATCGGTTTTCAACCTGACAAAAGCAGTTTTGAAAACCATGCTGAAAGCGCGTAGCGGATCGATTATCAATATGAGTTCTGTGGTCGGTGTGAAAGGCAATGCGGGACAGGCGAACTACGCTGCTTCGAAAGCAGGTATTTTGGGATTTACCAAATCGGTGGCCCTCGAACTCGGTTCGCGAAACATCCGTTGCAATGCTGTCGCTCCCGGTTTTATTGAAACGGAGATGACAGGTGCGCTCGATGAGGCTACGGTGCAGGGATGGCGCGATTCCATTCCATTGAAACGCGGCGGAACGGCCAATGATGTGGCAAATCTCTGTCTCTTTCTGGGTAGCGATATGAGCGCCTACATTACAGGTCAAACGATCAATGTGGATGGAGGTATGCTTACTTAATTGTGAACAACCTGATCACCTCATATCCGACATGGACGCTGATTCTCTGTCCGCTTATTGGGCTGGCTTATGCCCTCTTGCTCTACTTTCGTGAAAAGAAATCGGCCGAATATCATCGCTTTCTTCGCTATGGATTGTTTACTCTCCGTTTTACTGCGGTAGCTTTTCTCGTTTTTCTTTTGTTGGGTCCAATGATCAGAAATCTGGAAAGCCAGATCGATCCACCAATTATTGTTGTCGCATCCGACAATTCATCCTCATTGGTTATGGGGGCAGATTCAAGTCTTTTTCGCGAAAGCTATCCCAACGCATTGAATAGGCTGATCAGTGATCTTGGAGATCAATACGAAATTGCGACTTACAGTTTTGGTCAGGATGTTTCCGAAGGTTTAGCGCACAAGTACGATCAGCCGGTAACTGACTTAAATGAAGTTTTTCAATCGATCAAAAACAGGTATTCCAACAGGAATTTGGGAGCCATCATTCTAGCGTCCGACGGAATATATAACCGCGGATCGAACCCGCGATATTCCACAGGTGGATTGGGAGCACCGGTATACACCATCGCTCTGGGGGATACGGTGATCAAGCGGGATGCAAAAATTGCTGAAATTGCCTTGAACAGAATTGCATTTTTAGGAAATCAGTTTCCGATAGAAGTGGAACTCAATGCCACACGCCTCGCCGGTAAAAATATGACTTTCCTTGTGGACAAGGGTGGTGTACAACTTCACCGTGAAACCATTCAAATTGAAGGGGATGATTTTACTAAAACCATTCGCATTCTTCTGGATGCCAGTCAACCCGGACGCCAGCAATTCAACCTGCGCATCTCTCCCATCGATGGAGAAGCCATCCTTGCCAACAATACCAGAACTGTTTTTATCGACGTGATTGACAGCCGTCAAAAAGTTTTGATTCTCGCAAACTCACCACACCCGGATATACAGGCATTGCGCAGCGCCGTATCAGCCAATGAGAATTATCAGGTTGATGTGAGGTTGTTATCCGATTTTAATGGGGAATTGGGTGGATACAATCTGGTAATCTTACACCAAATTCCATCTAATAGCGGTGCCGCGGAGCAGTTACGAACCACATTGCTTCAAGCTGCCATTCCGACGCTTGCGGTGGTAGGTAGTCAGACGGCGTATCCGATACTTCAGCGGTTTGGATTGGGCGTGGATCTCTTCTCCACCAAAAACACATTTAACGATGTGAGTGGATATGTGAACACCTCCTTTTCGGCTTTTCGATTGGATGATGATTTTGCAGCTTTTGTCAAAGATGCTCCGCCCTTGCGGACCCCTTTCGGTGAATGGAGAGTGGCAAACTCTTCAGAAGTGATCATCAGACAGGCTGTAGGAAGCATTCGTACAGAAGCACCCCTCCTGCTGATCAACCGGATGGGAGAACGGAAAACAGCAGTTTTACTGGGCGAAGGTATCTGGCGATGGAGATTGTATGATTTTGCGACCGAAGGCAATCATCAGCGTTTCGATCGCTTTATTGGGAGCCTGGTACAGTATCTTTCATTAAAAGCAGACCAACGTCCATTTCGAATGCAGCACCCTGACCGGTTTATGGAAACTGAAAGGGTCATTTTTTCTGCTGAATTGTACAATCAGGCATTTGAACCGGTAAACGATGCGGAAGTGAATATCATTTTCACCGATGGAGATGGCAAATCCTATCCATTTACCTTTTCACGGACAGAGAATGCTTATCGCCTCGACGCGGGAATTTTACCTGTGGGAAATTACACCTACGAAGCCAAAGTGAATCGCGGTGGAGAATTATTCGAAAATCGCGGTCGATTTTCAATAGAGCCTTTTGCCCTGGAAGCCGGAAATCTTACCGCCAACCACAATTTACTCTACACCATTTCCGCAAATACCGGAGGATCGATGTACTACGTTGATCAACTGGGTGATTTATCTTCAACTCTTCTGAATGAGAAACCACTGAAACCCGTAAGCTATAGCACAGAAGTTCTCAGTTCTGTTTTAAATTTGCGTTGGCCTTTTATTTTACTCCTTCTGCTGCTCTCAGTTGAATGGTTTTTGCGAAAGCGGTCAGGGTCTTATTGAGTTCTGATGCAGATTGAATCTGTAACGGTCAATATCTTTCAGTATCCACCATTGAAGATCACCTTATTATCTGACAATAAACAATTTGCCTGACAATGATCCGCGATCGGTTTGCACTGAAATGATATAAACTCCCTGTGCATAACCCACTGTTGAAATCTGAAAAATTTCGGTTCCTTTAATATCCGTTCGCGACCGCCATACAATCCTGCCAACAGCATCGTAAATCTGAATAATCTGAAAATTTCCTGAGACCTCTCCAGTATCCAACATTACAAAATCATTGGCTGGATTGGGATAAAGCTGAAGTTGTCCACCGAATGATTCGGGTGTCCCAACAATTCCGGAAAAGCAAAATGAAGTGGTTTCAGATGCTCCGAAACTAGCCCCTTCTGCAAGCATCTCACCATTTGCGTCGGTTAATTCATAAAATCCTTCTCCATAATTGCAGCAAATTCCATCGTTGTATGAATCAAAAATCGTGAATTCATAACATCCGTTTTGATTGAGGCAAAACGATTGTACGAACTCATCATCAGCCTGTGAGTAAGGCCCACCGGAATAAAGCACGGTGGTGCCCTCTGTAATTTGCCATGAAGTTTCCGTGGGATAATTGTCAAATTGAATGTTCAGATGAACGTCAGTGGTATTTTCAAGAAAAGTAAAAGACTGGGAACTTGCATTGCCCTGCGTATTAACATCAGGTCCACCATTGACAGAATTCACGAAAACCGCAACTGTATTTTGGCCTTGTTCAGGGTTTATAGTCCCGATTTCGACAGTGAGGGCTTCCTGTGGTGAGAGTGTACCTTCCCATGAATAAGTTTGAAGATCTCCTCCATTCATACTGAAATCCAGCTCCATGGTAGTAACTGGCAATAAGCCAAGATTGATGACATTAAGAGAAATAGTAACGGGATCAGCAGTGCAAACAATATTCGATATATTCTGAAGTGGGCCAAGCGAAATGTCATTATCAATGATGCTTGCGGAACAGGAATTGTTAACGACAAGGGTTCCGGTATTTGTAGGGTCCAACCAATCGCGGAGGCGGGCGGAAGGTGTACTGCCAAAATTCCAGGCAACACCAAATCGACCGTAAAAATCATGCAGGCCATTGTTGATTGCTCCCGAGCAGGCAGCAGCACCTCCGGACAACATTCCAATTACCTGCCCGCTTTGATTAAACAAAGGCGAACCAGATGACCCCGGTTCTGTAACACCCAATTCCCATTGATCAATGTACCACATATCCGTGTTCGGATTACCTTGAAATGTCATGGAAACCTTATAAGGAGCATGTTCTTCAAAACATATCTTTTTGACATCACCACGGGGATGGTGAATGCCATATGATGTAAAGAGCGTCGCTGCATTATCCGTGGCATCCCAACCGTTATAACAAACATTATAACTGGATGGAGGCGTATTATTCAACAGAAGCAGGGCCATATCACTTTTTGGACTGCTCGCAACGAGCGTGGCACCTGAAACGCTTTGATTAGTAGGTCCGGTGTTACCAGCACATCCAGGGGTTTCATGGTTGAAGTAAAAAATCCAGTTCCCAACATTCCCAAGACAATGGTTGGCTGTAAGAAAATATGGGGTTCCATCCTCAAGTACGGTGTTGACAAGTGATCCAGTGCAGAGACCATTGTTACCAACAACAATAACGGCTACTGAACTGATCTGATCGTCATAAGGTTCACCTTGCGGACAATTCACATTGACGTTGCAAGCGCCAGCATTCCCGAAAGGACCAGATTTCTCTTCTGTCACGCCAAATACAGAGCGGTATCCATGGGTGACGTTGTTGATGTGAAGGTAGCCCTGACCAGCAGCGGCTACGGGTTCGTGGTATTCAATTACAATATGGTCTCCTATGATAAACCCAACACCGAGAGAACTGTTGTGATCGGCATTCTCATTTGTAAAACTGCCTTTCAACTGTTTTCGGTCAGCATCATACACAAACACTTTTCCGCCTTCCGGCAAAAAGTACTGATCAAAAACAAAATTGAGACTTATGGCACCTGATGAATGAATACCCATCCGCCAAATGCGATCACCATTTTCCAGCACGGACCAATCGCCACTGTTGTTGATATCTATATCTGCGGGTATGTTCACACCAAATCTGTACGGGATTTCCTTTTGAAGGTCATTCACGACATCTTCCCGTTGATGGGCAGCAACATCCACTGGAGGCATGGTACGAAAAGCTACTTCAGGTGCAATTTTAGAAGTCCAGTCGTGTGGTTGTCCGCCATGTTCTATTTGGGCTGAAAGTTGAAATGAGAGAATAGAAAGAGCAAAGCAAATGGTAAAGTTTTTCATTACATTAATAGTTGTATTCCAGCGTTTTGTTCGTATTCGTTAATACAAGCAGCACTTTATTTGTTCCCGTGTATTGAACAGGTCGAAGGTCAAAATAGCGCTTCTCGTCAATGATCGACCGGCAATCGTCACCTTTGCGATCGTGAATCAAAGTAATTTTCAATTCCGGAGGATAGGTAGCGGTGTAATCACCTTTTGTGACAACCTGAAAATCATGTTCCCCACATCCACCCTCGTATGATACATCGAGTACGAGATAATCCCCATGTTGTTGCGCAAAAAGCACTTCAACCCGCGAATATGCTGAAGTCTTTCTTACAGAGGAATCAAAGATAACCGGGGGTGCGTATTCAGGAAGACTGGCCACCGCCCGTTCCATCGATCCACATCCCATCCCACAGAATGCAAGCATCAAACAAAGCCCTGTGAATTGAATTCTCATCCTGTAAAATTAAGAAGTATGGGATGATTGATAGTGTAAAAAGTATTCTCAGCAGTTGGAATCTTAAAATCGTCGAAGCCACAGACTATTACAAAAAAAACCGCCACAATCAAAAGATGTGGCGGCCGTCATACTTTCGCTCTACTGAATGCTCAATTTTTTCTCCAGGTCTTCGAGGTATTTCCGAAATTGCTTGTCGGTTTCCTGAAGATTATTCACTGTGCGACAGGCGTGAAGCACTGTTGCATGGTCTTTTCCTCCACAGTGCATGCCAATGTTGGCAAGGCTGCTCTTGGTCATTTTCTTGGCAAAGTACATGGCAATCTGTCGGGCCTGAACCACTTCGCGTTTACGCGTTTTTGATTTCAGCAATTCGATAGGCAGGTCGAAATAATCGCACACCACTTTTTGGATGTAGTCAATAGATACTTCACGCGCTGTGTTTTTCACGAATTTGTCGATCATCTGCTTGGCAAGATCGAGCGTCACCGGTTTTTTATTGAGAGAAGAATGAGCGATCAATGAAATAAGCGCTCCTTCGAGTTCGCGAATATTGGTTGTAACGCTATAGGCGAGATATTCCGTCACTTCTTTTGGAAGTTCGATGCCATCTGCGTACATTTTTTTCTCGAGGATTGCGATGCGCGTTTCGAGACTGGGTGTTTGCAAATCTGCCGAAAGTCCCCACTTGAATCGGGAAAGAAGCCTTTGTTCGA
>JBGTLS010000035.1:0-4665 GCA_041744015.1 Cryomorpha sp.
GTCAAAAGACGGTCTTGCCAATTTGGAAGTTTTGACCATTGTAGAAGATAATGACGGAAACATCTGGGTGGGTACCAAGGGAGGCTTGTATCGCTATCATTCATCGGCTGGCAGGTTTATCGATTATACTTTCAAATCGAACAGGCGCAGCAACTGAAAAAATTTAAACATGAAGAAATTAAGGTATTACATGTCCGCCGGCAGGCGGGCATAGCTCCGGGCTTCATTCCTTTAACTTCTAATGTTTCATATTTTTTAAACTACTTTATAACGTTTCCCACTTGAGATATTCCCTAACCTTGCTATCTGTGCTATCCGTGCCATCTGTGAGCTTAAACAGATGTCAGCCTGTTTGCGACTCATCCAGGCTTCAGCCTGCCCTTCATTTTCTCCCTTTCAACGCATCATTCCCTTTCTGAATATTTAAAAATTCTGAAAACCCGGAACTGAGAGGTATCACGACCTACGTTAGTCGTATGGAAGGAGCAATGACACCTTGCTAACGCTTTTCCAAAGTTCCAAACATTGGAAAAGCTTTGTCTCCGGACTGTTACAAGCTACCACTATAATTCTTTCAAAGTCTCCGATCGAAAAAAATTAATTCGTTTCTTTCCGTAATGAATAGACGTTTTCAAATTGCCTTCGCGATGGGAATCATCGCAATATTTTCTTTTGGAAGTGTCTTTGCGCAGGAGAATGACAGTCTGACCGGCACATATATCTCTGCTCAGGAAGCAATGGAAGAATTGAATCTGATGCATGATGTCATTATAGCGCATCATCCCGATCCATTCAAATACACGAATGCAGAAGCATTGGCATTGACAAGGAATAGACTTTTGGAAAAAATAGCGGATTCCATTTCTGAATCAGACATGCATATTTTGGTGAGGCTGTATTTGAAGGAAATCAGATGTGGACATACAGTGGCGCGACCGTCCGCACAGTGGTATGCCGATCAAATAAAAAACGCCCGGTTTCTGCCTTTCAGGGTTTTGTTGCACGACGATCGAATTTATGTTGATACCCTTGTGGGAGCTGCAGTTCCCGTCAATCGCGGATCGGAAATAACATCCATAAATGGCTTCCCTTCTGGAAAAATATTGTCGGAAATGAAATCCATCCAGCCTCAGGATGGTGAAGCCCATGCATTTGTGACACATCAGATTGAAAAAATTTTTTCCACCTATTTTCTCTTTCTTCACGGTTGGGAAAATGAATACCACATTGTTTTCAAAACAGATAACGGGCCTGAAATCGTTCATAATCTCCCCGGATTGAAGGCGGGAAGTTTTAAATCAAATCCGGCAATGCGTGGTTCATCCTTACCGGAAAAAGCAGATACACTTGCAACAATGGCTGGTGCGGTATTTTCTTCTCTCACGGGCCATTCTGATTTATTCTATCTGGACATCGAAACTTTTTCGAATTCTGGCTACAAGAAATTTTACAAAAGAATTTTTGAGATGCTGGAAGATAAAAAGGAAGCCAATCTGATCATTGACATTCGCAACAATGGGGGCGGGTATTTTCCCAATACCAACAATCTCTTGCGATACATCAGTGACAGCACCATTCATTTTACTTTCCAACGTCCGCGCACAAAGCCCGAAAAAAATCCAAATATTAAAATGGGCGTTTACAGTCGAATGACGAAATCGGTTTTTTCATTGATTAAAGATCCGCTCAAAGCAGATTCCCTGCGTACATATCTCCTGGTGTACAAACCAAAACGAAAAAAACATTTTTCCGGCCCAATCTATTTGCTTACCAATGGAGGTTCGTTTTCGATGAGCGGAGATCTGGCCGCTATTTTGAAGTACCAAAAAAGGGCAGTACTCGTCGGAGATGAAACAGGAGGCGGTGCCTCGGGTTCCAATGGAATTTTATTTAATCAAATGATCTTACCTCACTCTGGCATTCGTATCACTTTAACGTATTTCCACCTGCAGCATGAACTTAAAGAAACCGGTGGTGTTATGCCTGACCATCTGATTTCATATTCCCTGGACGAGCGCTTGCAGGGTCCTGACAAGGAGTTTCAAAAAGTTTTGGATTTAATCGCGGCGGGGAAGAATTGAGTTATGTTCAGGAGTTCATTCTCCAGATCCAGATCGCCCCGGGGCAAATTCCCCGAAGCTTCTGAACCAATCCAACCGTCTCACTGATTTTTATTTTAAAATTTGATGCCAGCCCGGATATCGAGTATAAATTGCGCAGCAATTCGTTGTGCGTGAAATGGATCCTGAATGGCCGCAACCCCACTCTGAACATCAAAATACAATCGTTTGCCTATGGTTCGCTGTATGCCTGTTGTGAGGGTCAAGCCAGATTGTTCATTTCGATTGAATCGATAACGTTCGCCATAATGTTTCCGGGCACCTGCCGCGATATAATTGGCCGATAATCCATTCCCACCTTTTCCACTGCGCATTCGCCGCTGCATATTGTAGTACCAACGAGCTTCTCCCGTAAGCTCATAGCCCCTTACATCCGATTCAAAATGCGGAGTTTCCCCTATATTTCTCGTGATTGTTTCCGCTATGAGCCGGGCATTGAAATTCAATGAAAAAGATGAATTGAATAATTTCTGTTCAATTGCGATTGACGGTTGGAAATTTCCGATCATCAGTTTCCATTCACCGAAATAATCGATCCTTGCCAAATCAGATAAATTGATTTTTAGGAGAAATCTTTCCACATCGTAACATTTCACCACCGGACAAACCTTGTCCCTGTTTATAAATTTATTCTTATTAAAAACAAGTCCCAATCCCAATGAAGCAGTAGTTGCTAAATTAAAATAAGCACTTGAATTCGAATTAAAAAAATTACGCTCAGTTCGATATCCTGCATTTACTCCGATATCAATTAAACCATTACCCAGAAACCGACGTTGCATGCCCCAACGGACATAAATATTATCATAATAACCATACCCGGAGAAAGAAGCCGAAGAATATCCTCCAGCCATATAATTTCCAGACATGTTGCGAACCCCTTTTCTTTTGCTTCCGTAATACCAGCGCAATTGTCCATTGAAATTCCATCGCTGATACCAATTATTCCAGTTCACTTCAGCTACCCCAGTTGTATATGGCAACAATTCCAGCTCCACACCTACACCTATAGCTGGCACCCGCAACATAAACTTCGTTTCCTCATGCATCATAAATGCATATTCCAACGGACTTAAATACCGGATAATAGAATCCCTTCTGTTTTCTTCCCGCAGCGAATCGGGCATCTGGGAAAACAACTGGCAATGCACCACAAGAATTAAAAAAGAAAGCGTTAATATTTTTTTCATAGAACATTTTTAAAACTTCATTCCGATCTGTGCATTGCCATATAAATCAGTGTTGTTCACCGCAATACCATAATCCAAATAGGAGCTCCGTGTATTGCGGACTCCTATATTCAGGTCGTAATACACCCTCCTGCCAAGCGTGCGTTGGATACCGGTGGAAATAAACGGATATATGCGATTTTCAAAGTCGAATATGGGACTGAAATGATCTTCGTCAGATGAATAGAAACTTCCCATACCGGCAGAAATATAATTACCGGAAAGTCCATTGCCACCCTTGCCGAGGTGCATGCGCCGGTTCATGTTATAATACCACCTTAGTCCGGCATTCAATCTGAAGGTATTCAAACTCATTGAATTTACCTCCGAACCTTTAGTTTGTGCTGAATAATAAAAAACACTCCGCAGATCGAGATTGAAAGAAAAAGGGGAAGCCAGGAATTTTTGTTCAATAGCTATATTTGGATTAAGGCTCAGGAATTGATAAGGGCCAATTGGCGACTCCAGGGACTTATAGCTGATTAACTCGGCAAAATTTATTTTGAGTAAAAAACTTTCAACCTCATGACATTTTAAGACTGGACAAAGCTTGTTTCTGTCCAGGGTTTTCCGCTCTCCAAACACAAATCCGAAACCCAACGAAACGGGAGATTCTATAAAAAACCCAAGCCTCGAAAATCCTTCTACCTGTCTTGTTGAGATTCCGGCAATGAGCCCTATATCCGCCAAACCGTTTCCCAAAATCCGCCTTTGCATTCCCCACTTCGCATAATAACCAAAAGATTTGTTGAATCCGTCCCTTAAATATTCTGCTTCGAACCTACCCCCTGTCGCCAAATAATTGCCAGACATATTTCGAACCCCTAAATCGCGACTACCATAATACCATCGCAACTCAGAATTTATTTTGGGAATATAAGTCCGCGAAGCGAATCCGGTTAAAGGATAATAAACCTGTGTCATCCATGTGAAATAAGGTAAAATCTCAAGTTCCGCCCCCACTCCAAATGCAGGCACCCGCAACATAAACCTCGTCTCCTCATGCATCATAAATGCATATTCCAGCGGGGAAACATAATTCAGCGCCGTGTCGCTTTTGGTGCGGAAAGATATGCTTTCGGCTTCCTGCCCATGGGCCGGGAATCCGAATAAATAAATCAATACCGCTGCCCCAAATAACTGCAGAATACTTGTCTGGCCTTTCATTGTACGATATAATTGATGCTTCCGGTGTGGAGGCTGATGTCTGCCTGTACGGCTCCTAGTCGCGGGGTATGCGTGAGTTTGAGACTCCCATCGGCACCGGTGATTTGCGTGAGCTTTTTCCCGGAAGGGTGGTTGACATCCACATTTTC
>JBGTLS010000036.1:0-10242 GCA_041744015.1 Cryomorpha sp.
ACCGAACGGCTGCATACGCAACAATTGTTTGGTGAAAGCGGACAATTTTCCATTGTACCAATCACTGAGCTCCAGTTCAAGATCAATTTTCAGTCTGGGAATTTTACTGTCAGGACCTAAACCATTGGCAGCTGCCTGATCAAACAGGGAGATAAAATCTTCGAGTTTTTCGGGGAGCATGGTGAGACCAGCCGCAGCTTTGTGTCCGCCAAATTGCACCAGGCTGGAACTGCAGGATTCGATGGCTTCGAAAAGATTAAACCCATCCACGCTTCGGGCGCTGCCTGTGAGCATGCCGTTGGATTCCGTGAGAACCACAGTCGGCCGGTAACACACCTCCGTGAGCCGTGAGGCCACGATGCCGATGAGGCCCTTATGCCATCCATCGTGGTGTACCACAGTGACGTTTCGCGATTCTTCCGGATCCATTTCGCGCATTTTTTCCACGGCTTCCACGGTCATGCTTTTGTCCATGGTGCGGCGCTCGAGGTTGAGTTTTTCAAGACCTGAAGCCATTTCAGCAGCCTTGCCGGGATCCGTTTCGATCAGCAATTCCAGGGCTGTATGTGCATGGGTGAGGCGACCGGCGGCATTGATTCGCGGACCGATTTTGAAAACAATGTCTGATACGCTGAGAGACGGTCCTTCATGTCCGGCTATTTTCAACAGTGCGAACAGACCGACGGGTGGGTTTTCACCCAACCACCGCATACCTTCATGAACGATGGCTCTGTTGATTCCCGTAAGGGGCACAATATCGCAACAGGTCGCTACAGCCGCATAACTCAGGTAATACTGCCAGGTATTTTCCGAAAGGTTCAGTTTTTCACAAATGGACTTTATCAGCATCAGGCCCACCCCGCAACCGCAGAGTTCTTTTCCCTCAAAGCCACAGTCGGTTTGCATGGGATTGAGAATCGCAAAGGCATCGGGAAGTGTGTGTCCTGGAAGGTGGTGGTCGCAAATGATAAATTCGATACCCAATGCATTTCCATCACGCACCCTGTCGACGGCCGTAATGCCACAGTCGATTGTGATCACCAGACTGGCACCGATTTCATTTGCGTGGTGTATGCCCCTTTCGCTCACACCATAACCTTCACCATATCGATCGGGGATATAATAAGACACATCGGCGTTCGCACTTTTCAGAAAAAGATACAACATGGCCACGGAACAGGTGCCGTCCACATCGTAATCACCGTAGAGCAGGATTTTTTCATTGTTGTCCAAAGCGCTCAGCACCCTGTCCGTCGCTCTTTCCAATCCCATCAAGGGTCGAAAATTTTCGAGCAAATCCATGGTGGGGTTAAAAAAGTCCCGCATTTTGTCGAAGGTATCGACCCCTCTTTGCACGAGCAATTTTGCGACAATCGGGTGGAGGTTTTGAACAGATGTCAATAGAGACTCCGTCAAATTTTTTTCCGGAAGGGAAGCATTTACCCATTTGAGGTTTTGCTTCGGATTTCTTGTGATTTTACTCATAGCCTGTTCTGTTTATTCACCTTCACCTCCCAAAGCGCACTCAGATCGCCATAACTGTCAATCAATTAACGATCAACTTATCCTGTCAGGGAGGGTGGATGAAGATAAGAAATATGTTGTGGGTAAAATCCGGATCCCACCCTTTGGGACATTTCCTTGTTTCGGGAACATAAAAGTTGCCTCTGACTATTAAAATGCGAGACAAATCGCATTTATGAGAAATTAATTTTCGAAGGAATCCAATTTTACAGAAAACCTGTGGTCCGGGATTTTTGAAATCCGATGGTATCAATTCGCCGTAAAATTCCACCAAAAAAATATAAGATCGCGGATGAACTGATTGTATAATCGCGCATTGAATCGTGTGCACTATAGAAAAACCTAACATCCCGCGCCCGGAAATTATCGTTTTACAGCATGACCTGTCTCCTATTGAAGGCCACCGGAACAACCATAAATATTTTTGAGCGTCTCGTTAATGTTCCTTAATTTTCCCGCTTGTTTGAGCCTTCCGGCAAATGCTTACCAATTATACCGAATCAATGAGATTTTTCGCTTTTAAGCTTTTTTCAGTCTTGTTCATCTCCGCAGCCGTTTTTCAGGGATGCCGCAACGAAGCCAACGAAATTCAAGCCACCTGCTTTGACGAAGTTCGCAATCAGGGAGAGCTCCGCGTGGATTGCGGTGGGCCCAATTGCCCTGAATGTCCTCCCACGTGTGATGACCGCATCGCCAATCAGGATGAAATTAGTCCTGTAGTCGGAGCGTTGGGAATAGATTGTGGTGGAACCAATTGTCCACCTTGTGCCACATGCGAAGATGGAATTCGCAATGCGCATTGGGTTTACGATCCAAATCTCACTATTGCAGATTTGGGTGGCGACAGTGTGGCTACCAATCTCGCCGGAACTGTTTTCTATAGGTTAGTTATGGAAAAAGGAATTGACGCCGGATACCCTTGTCCAAATCCATATATACCCACTTGTGGAAATGGCATTCAGGATGAAGATGAATTACAGGGCGTGGATTGCGGACCTACTTGTAAAGTGGGCTGTCCTCCCACATGTTTTGACGGTATCCAAAACGGAAATGAAACCGGAGTGGATTGCGGAAGCCCGGAGTGTTTTGCCCTTGGAATTATCTGTCCGGATCCTACCTGTGATGATGGGATTCAAAACATTCACATAGAATATAATGAATTGCTGCCAGACGGTTATATCGTGGTGGTGGAAAAAGGTATAGACTGCGACAATGACCCGTTAACATCCTGTCCGGATTGTCTCATTCCCACCTGTTTTGATGGAATTAAAAATGGAAATGAAGAGGGGATTGATTGTGGTGCAGCTTGTGGCACTCCATGCAATCCCGTCGCAACATGTTTTGATGGCACCATGAATGGCGGAGAGACAGGTGTAGACTGTGGTGGTCCCAATTGTCCTCCCTGCCCGACCTGCACTGATGGATTTAAAAATGGGCCTGAGCTGGAAGTGGATTGTTTGGATCATCCCATTCTGCAATATCCCTGTGAATTGTGTCCTTCCTGTCATGATTTTATACAAAATCAATTTGAGTTGGATGTGGACTGCGGCGGACCGGAATGTGAGCGTTGTGAAGAATATCTGATCGTAGCTTCCATTGGCCCTGGTGGTGGAGCGCCATTCTATGACAATCGAACATATAATAACTTTTTCATCAATGCCAACAATCCGGATACTTTATTTGTACCTGACGCACTAAAAATAGGACCTACGCAAGTAGTTCCGGCGCCCGCCAAACGGGAAATTACGGCAATTCAACAGATTGCCACTCCAAATGGAACTTATCAGCGGACAGTGAGTATTACTATACCACAGCCAAATCTTATGGGGAATATTCCACCTGAAGCTGCTCCTGCCCCTTTACCTCTCACAACTACTAGTCCGGGTTTAATTACACTTGGGCCTCCTCCTACAGTCAAATACTCGGAAGGTTTTATTAGCGGACCATTTCAAGGAATGGACAACTGGAATAATGATATATCATTGCTTTTAGCGGGGGACCCTGCTTCGCAATACACTGTTGTTTACAATTACAAATTGTTGCAAAGTGGCGGATATTTAAAAGGCAGAATATCTTTCGCCAGATTAAAACCTTTTGGAGGTATACCAGGCTCAATTCCCGACGCCGTGCTTTCTAATCTGGAATTCGCCATTCAGTATACGCCTCAGGAATAAATCTGAAAGTTCATAATTAAAAAAGCCCGGTTCGAAATCGAAACCGGGCTTTTTCTTTGCCTGAAAATGGCTGTAGGGGAAGGACTCGAACCTCCAAGGAGTGGTTAGCATCACCGAAGCGATATTTATCCCAGCTTCTCCACCCCCGGGACAGGGGGGCATGTCTGCCTGTTTCATCACCCCACAGTGTGATGTTGTGTTGATACAAATCTAGTACATGTACATGATAATTGCGAATTAATTTACAAATCCACTAAATTTTTACCGAAACAATAATATATATAGATATATTTGATGATTCATAAAAATCAACACCACATTTCGGCGATGGATTATCAAATTGACAAAACAGATCGGGCTATTCTGGCACTTCTACTGGATGATGCGCGTATGGCTTATACGGAAATTGCTCAAAAACTCATTGTATCAGCTGGTACCATTCATGTACGCATGAAAAAACTGGAGCAGATGGGAGTCGTCAAGGGCTCTGAACTTATCGTTGACCCGGCCAAACTGGGATTTGACCTCACGGCCTTTATCGGGGTTTTTCTTGAAAAAGGGGTCAACTACAATCAGGTCATTCCCGAATTGAAAAAAATAGACGAAATTCTCGAAGCATACTATACCACCGGGGGCTATAGCATCTTTTTAAAAATCGTCTGTGCAAACACAAATCACCTCCGCGAAGTTTTGAATGAAAAGATACAGGCCGTTCAGGGAATACAACGCACAGAGACAATGATCTCGCTCGAGCAAAGCATTCGACGCCGCATTCCTATATCAGCCTTATCTGTATCTTCGCAGCATAAATGAAGGTAGCAGAGATTCATGCAGTTCTTGAGAAGTTGGAAGAAGAGGGTAAATCTCTTTTTGTCACATCCTCTTTTCAAACCCATTCCATTCCCCTGTTGCACATTATCGCCATCAGTGGAAGAAATATTCCGGTTTATTCGCTAAACACGGGATTTCTCTTTCCAGAAACGCTGGTCTTTCGAGATCAACTCAAGGATACCCTGGGCATTGAAATCCATGATATTTTTTCTGATACCCCAAAGTACCAGCAAAGGGATGCTTTGGGCAATTTCTTTTTCACTTCCAATCCCGATTACTGCTGCCACCTGAATAAGGTGCAGCCCACCGCACGACTTCTCGACAAATACGATGTATGGGTAAACGGCGTGCGCTTTGATCAAAACGCCAACCGGAGCAGGATGCAGGTATTTCAAAAAACCGGACAAAAAGCCATGCGTTTTCACCCCCTGCTCGACTGGAGCATTCAGGAAATCTACGCCTATATCCGGGAATACAATTTGCCCCGACACCCCCTGGACGACCAGGGATATAGCAGCATCGGTTGCGAGCCCTGTACAAGAAAAACCAATCTGGACGATTCCCGCGAGGCCCGGTGGTTTGGCATGAACAAAACTGAATGCGGTCTGCACACCGAACTGGTAGAAAACACAAATTAATGAGAATCCTCATCACCGGTGGAGCCGGATATATCGGCACAGAATTATGTCTACGCCTGATGAACAATCTTCAGATCACCTCCGTTCGCGTTTACGACAACCTCAGCAGGGGTAATTTTAATTTTTTTCTGGGACCGGAGAAATTGGATCCAAAAGTCTCCTTCGTCGAAGCTGACCTGCTTGATACCTACTCCCTGCGCAAAGAAATCGCTAACGCTGACTGCATCATCCATCTTGCCGCGAAAGTCACCACACCCTTTGCCGATCAAAATCCGCATTTGTTTGATCAGGTGAACAACTGGGGCACGGCAGAACTCTCCTATGCCATGGAATCCAGTTCCTGTTCTAAAATAATTTACCTCAGCAGTGCGAGTGTTTATGGTTCAGGAGCCGAAGCAGCAGATATCAGTACTCCACCAAACCCCAAAACCTTTTACGGTATCTCCAAGCGCAAAGGAGAAAAACACGTAGAGCGCCTCCAAACAAAAAAAGACATCGCCATCGTGCGCTGCGCAAACGTTTATGGCTATTCCAAAAGCATGCGTTTCGACGCGGTGATCAACCGGTTCGTGCTGCGGGCCAAAAACCACAACCGGATCACCATCAACGGGAGCGGCGATCAAAGCCGGGCCTTTGTGCATATCCATCGGGTTGTCGACTTTCTGGAAAAACTGGTTTTCGCCGAAAGCTGGCAAACCCATTACAACCTCGTAGACCGCAACCTGACAGTAAACGACATTGCTTATACGCTCAAGGAGATCCTTCCGGAAATGGAGATGCTGTATGTGGATCAGCAGCTATCGCTCAGGGAGATTCAGCTCGCTGTGGATATGAATGTTGTGGCGCTTATTGGCGATAGTGAAAGTGTATTTCAGGAAGAGTTGAGGGAGTTTTTGGGGAGGATGGGGTGATGTTTTGGAGGTGTTAAAGAATTGATTTTTTCAAAAATGTTCTTATCGCATATACGGGAAGGGAAAGTTCGTATATCTTCGGAAATTGAATTCCATCATGTCCACTTACCTCCACAAAAACCAGGGCGCTTCAAAGTATACAGAGCGCCACATTTACGCTTCTTCCCGTTTGGGGCTATACAAGGAGCCGGTATCGATGCTGGCTGTGGGTGGCACAGGCGAATTTGTTTTTGACATACCGGGGTATCGGCAGTACGAGCTCACGAATCATTTAGGCAACGTGACAACTATCCTAACCGGGCAAAAAGTGCCAATCGTTTCCGGGAGCACCCTTATTGGTTACAACCCGCAGATTGTTCAGAGTTTGGACTACAGTCCTTTTGGTGTGACAAGACTTTCGTTTGATGTGACGGCTATGAGTACAACGCATCCGGTTGGGGGTGGGTATCGGTATGGGTTTAACGGTATGGAGAAGGATGATGAAGTGAAGGGGAGTGGGAATAGTCTCGATTTTGGATTAAGAGTTCATGATCCTAGGTTGGGAAGGCTTCTTAGTTTAGATCCTCTCTCAAGTAGTTTTGCATCTGAGAGTAATTACTCTTTTTCAGGTAATAATCCAATTTATCTTATTGATGTTGACGGTGGCTATAAATATCCAGCAGGAAAAAAAGCAAGTTACACGAAAGATTATCCAGTTTTCACAAAATATCTTTCTTCTCAAGTTGAAAATGATGTAACGAGATCTACCTTGCTAAAGAATGCCCTTTCATATGCTACGAACGAAACTAAAACGCCTGGTTCACAAGGAACTTTGTATGGCGATGTTCTTCAAAAAACTGTCAAGTGGAATGACGGACCCACTATAGAAATCACTTCAGCACCAGGGGGTGTGAGTTCGGCTAATGGTTATTTCGTTGAGTCCACGAGTACAATTCAAATTAATAAAGACTTAGTTGATTTTGTCGAAAATGTTGCTCCAGAAGATAGACAAGCTGCTTTATTTGCAGTTATGAATACAGTTTATCATGAAACTGCTCATTATGGAGAAGGATTGGACGGTCCCACTCGGAGATATGACACAGAAGCAGGAGATACTTTTGAGCAACAGGCGCATTCTCAATATAATTGGAATGCAAGATGGAGTGGCGAATTAATTATGCGGAATGCTGATGGCACTGTGAATTACCAAGAAACTTTGGGTGAAGCAAAAGTAGCGATGGAAGAAATGTCGAAAACCAAAGAAGGCAATGACGCATTACCATCTAAGGATGATTAATCTAGCTCAGAATTATGTTGAACAGAATTTATGTATGGGGAATCATTTTTTTATTCTCTATTTGTGGAAACGTGTTATTTAGCCAATCAAGAGATGTTCCTTCTCTTTTAGAGTATATACTATCACATGAAGTAACTACTCTAGAGTTTAGATTATGTGAACAGCAACTTGATACTATTTATCTGATATCGGATACACTTATTTTCGAATCTCCTTTGACGGGAATTTTATGCGACCAAAAGATTATTATCAATAAAATTGGAAAGCGCTCATTCAACCAACCAAATGATAAAGAGATAACAAACGAACTTTTTTGTTACCGAATCGATCAAGCGAAGAGAAATTTCAAGGTCTATATCATGCAGCCGCACACTCATTTTACTATTCAGTATAGCGTCCGCAAGAGTAAAAAGAAATATAAAATGATAAACTACGAAACTGGAAGGTTTTAAGTGTTTTCGCTATGCTTACTGCAAAATCATGCGCCTACATACTTTTTAGCGTATTGGAGTGTATGATGAACCTGGTTAAGTGCGGATGGTCTGATTGCTGTTGCCATATTACCCAAACGCCTTTTTAGTTTTATAGTTCTGAATGACATTGTCGATTAGAAAGAACAAATGTTGTTTGGTCACAGCGTCAAGTTCTTCGATATCTTCCACCCGCTTGAGCAGGTCTTTATCCAGGTCAGAGAGCTTTCCTTCCCCGATCATGTAGTCTACACTTACGTTGAACACCCTTGCCAGCTTGATGAGCACTTCTATAGACGGCGTATTGGCATTGCGCTCGTAATTACCAATAATGGTACGTGACACCTGCGCCCTGTTGGCCAGTTCTTCCTGAGAGATATTGTGCTGTTTACGGAGCTGTGTAATCCGTTCGCCTATGTTCAACATACTTGCCTAAAGTCAAGTGATTAATAAGATAAGAAGCAAATTTAGGCAAAGGTCTTTGACAAAAGAAATAAGTATTGGTTGGTGGATGGGAAAGAATCTTCTACTTTTGTCAAACATGTTTGACACAAAACTTTTTTTCCATGCCTTCAAAAAACACCAACTTCACCAACCCCGACTCCCTGATCTACCAAAATGACCTGCTCAAATTAACCGTTCTGGGCGGAATCAAACTTGAAGGACTGGACAGGATGCGCAGCACCCTGAAAATCGAACTCAAAGAAAGTTCTGTTCCACCCGTGCGCCACAATCTGGACTTGTACAACGACACCCAAACCGAAAAACTCATCCGAAGAGCCGCGGAAAAGTTGGAGATCGGGACAAGCGTAATCGCCGCGAGCCTGGCAGAACTTACCGGACAGCTGGAAGAATACCGGATGAAGCAAATTAAGGAAACCCAGACCAAACCTTATGAGAGTCCAAAACTGTCGCCGGAAGAAAGGGTAGCAGCAGAAAGTTTTTTGAAAGCGCCAAATCTTTTGGAGCGCACCAATGAAATGATCGGCATGTCGGGCATGATCGGGGAAGAAAACAACCGGCTTTTGATGTACCTGATCTTTACGAGCCGCAAGCAAAGCCAGCCCCTGCACATTGTAAGCCTCGGGGCCAGTGGCACGGGAAAAACCCACCTGCAGGAAAAAGTGGGCCAGCTGATGCCCGAAGAAGACCGGATCGAAATTACCACCCTGTCAGAAAATGCCTTTTACTACTTTGGACAAAGAGAGCTCAAAAACAAACTGATCCTGATCGAAGACCTGGACGGAGCCGAAAACGTGCTTTACCCGCTCCGGGAACTGCAATCCAAAAAGCGTATCAGCAAAACCGTAGCCCACAAAAACACCAAAGGCGAAACCAGAACACTGCACCTGGTGGTGGAAGGCCCGGTAAGCGTGGCGGGATGCACCACCAGAGAGCAGATTTATGAAGACAATGCCAACAGATCCTTTTTGATATACCTCGATGAGAGCGAAGCACAAGACCAGCGGATCATGGAGTACCAAAGGAGAGCCTCGGCGGGAAAAATCAACCAAACCCAGGAACAGGAAGCCGCCAGACTGCTCCAAAACTGCCAACGGCTGCTCGAGCCCATCAAAGTGGTAAACCCCTTTGCCGAATTGCTGAAAATCCCGAAAGAAGTCTTTAAGCCCAGAAGAACGAACAACCATTATCTGCAGTTCATTGAAGCCATCACCTTTTACCACCAGCACCAGCGGGAACAAAAGGCAGATGAAGAAACCGGGGAAATCTTTATTGAAACCACGCTGGAAGATGTGGAAGAAGCCAACAAACTCTTAAAACAAATCCTGCTCAGAAAGTCCGACAACTTAACAGGAGCCTGTAGAAATCACTTTGAAAAGCTGAAACTCTACCTGATCGGCGCCAAACAAAAGCAGTTTACCAACAGAGAAATCAGCCGGCTCTTTAGAATCCCCATTACCACTGTGAAACGCTATCACCTGGACCTGATGTTGAGCGGGTACATGAAAGCAGAAAAACAGAAAGGAAGCAAATCTTTCTTCTTTGAAGTGGTGAGTTATGAAGAGTACAATGAACTGCAAAAGCAGGTAAACACCGTGCTGGACGCATCACTGGAGCAGCTTAAACAAGCCCTTGTAAGCTCTGCTGAAAATCAAAATGAATCGGGTAAAAAAAATTTAGCAGGAAAGGGAAAGCCCAAAAGCCCAAATGAGCCCAGTAGCATAAGTGGGCCGATCAAGCATCGTAAAAACAGAGACATAGAAGCAATAGCCCAAAAGTCTTAGGAAAGGTATAAGCGAGTCAAAAAAACAGCGCATCCGTGAAAAACCTGATACTGAAAAATGCGGGATACGAATACTTAGAGCATGCTTTTAAGGAATGGCTGGACATACTGGGTTATAATCCGCAGACGGTGTACAATATGCCGCACAACATCCGGGAGTTTTTGCACTTTTT
>JBGTLS010000037.1:0-1923 GCA_041744015.1 Cryomorpha sp.
GCTAAAACCAACGAATAACGAGCCTTTCCTCGGAACCTCACCGCACAAATACGCGAAAATTCCCATTTTGCGATACCCCACCAACCTGGCCGTCAATGAAAAAGAAAATTTCATCTATGTCAGCGACTTTTTGGGAAACCGGGTCATTGCCATTACTCCATTGGGAGATTTGGTAATGAGCATCGGCGATGGCACACCTGCCTTTCAGGATGGTATTTTGGCCATGAGCCAGTTCAACGGACCCCGTGGATTGGCCTACGATGAGATCAATAATGCTTTGTATATCTCTGACGCGAAAAATCACAGAATTCGGAAGGTCGATTTGAATACCAATGAAGTCACAACCCTGCTCGGTTCCGGAAATGTAGGAAAACCTGGTCAAAACAAAGTTTTGGGGACCAATGGCCCAATCAATTATCCCTCTGCACTGGCTTTCGCAAAAAACAAACTGTACATCGCAATGGCCGGTACATCCGAAATCTGGGTGTGTGATGTGCGCACAGCTGTGGCTGAAAGGATAGCCGGATCGGGAGAAAGGGGGATTTCTGATGGAGCGGCACTGGAAGCAAAACTCGACCAACCTATGGGATTGGCACTGGATAAGAGTGGGGCCTTGTTTTTTACAGAAGGTGCTAAATCTTTGCTGAGGATGCTGGACAAAGGACAGGTAACAACAATAGCGGGAAATAATGAGAAATCAGGATATGCAAATGGAAATGCAAATGAGATTCTTTTGAATCACCCTGGAGGAATGTGCATCGTAAATCAGGAAATTTATCTCGCAGATACATATTCACATACCATTCGAAAAATTGCTCCAGTCAGGGTGCGCAGTGAAACGAAGGCCGGCAGCAATTCTCATGGCTATTTTAATGGCGCTGGGAGTGCGGCGCTATTTCATTCTCCACACGACGTCGCACATTTAAATGGCGCGCTCTACATTGCCGATGCGGGCAATAACCTCATCAGAAGGATTGATATTGAATCCAATAACACTTCTTCCCTTCATCTGGTTAATTTCGGAATTCTCGCACATGGTTTTCAACCGCCTATACTTGAGATTCGCGATGGTGATAGCATAAAGCTTGGACCCGGGCACAATGTCATTGAAATAACGCTGGATTTGGGAGAGAACTACACGTTGGATCCTACGGGATATTCCAATATTTCCATGGTATCGCGCGAAGATTCTATCAAACTCATTGCCCCCGGTTTTCAAAACGGGAAAATGCGGATCGAAATTCAAAGCGCAGATTTAACAGGTAATATGACCGATTTGGCGATTGATTATCATCTTTACTTCCAACATGCGGAAGCAAAGGAATTACAATATTACAGGAATGTGAGTTACATCTATCCGATCGTCAAAACTACTAAGGGTCAAACCAGCCATACCGTCACTACCAGATTCGACCCCGACAAGATATCTGAAGAGAATGATATGGATGTGCAGACTGAGATGGACTAATCCAGCAATCGCTCCAAACCCATAGCTGCCAGCGTGTACTGAGGATCAGCATCGAGGACACTTCTGTAAATGGATTCAGCTGAGGAAAGTTTTCCCATTTCCTCAAAGCACAAACCTTTATTGTACAGCGCATCTATATGACCCGGTTGCAATGTCAATACCGTGTCGAAATAGGCCAACGCCGTGGGATATGCCGTATCTGTTATGAGATATAAATAACCCGTGTTGTAATATCCGAGGAAACTATTCGGATCGGAATTGATAAGCTCTCTGTATGTAATGAGAGCTTCCTCCATTTGATCGACCGATTGATAATACATGCCTTTGTGATAATGCGCTTCTACACTCGTTGGTCGAATACTGATCGCCGTATTGAAATAGTCCAGGGCCATTGGATTTTTTTCATACGCGTACAGATTTCCTAGTTCCATATAAGCTTCATAATACTCAGGATC
>JBGTLS010000038.1:0-2083 GCA_041744015.1 Cryomorpha sp.
TTTTATTTGTTTTATTCTTTTCAATTAAAGCCTCATTAAACTTCTGCACCACCGCCTTCCGGATCGTCTCACGGCACATATACATTGTGATGAAGCCGGGGGTGAAAAAGGAACCGTCTTTATATCCGTTTATTTTTTCAAAAATCAATCCGAGTACGGATGCATTGATCAGGGTTTTGTTGTCTTCCTGGATTTCTTCCGAACCTTCGCTGCTAAAGTCATAGGCATTCAGAAATTCAAAGAGATATTCCAGTGTGCTCAGTTTGCCCGTTCGCTTTTTGCCCTGTTCATTCTTTAGTACAGTGGACGAAATGATGGGTATGATTTTGTCGTCTCTCAGATTGCTGATGAGCAGGGTGGCGTGCTCGATATCGGTGGGTTCAAACAGCGATGAGTTGAGATAAGGTACTTTAGCAAAAACATCTTTTACATCGGTATTGCGTTCTGAATACTTTTTCGCCAGCACCTGAAAAAACAAACTGTTCAGGTCGTCGTAATTCCGGATCTTTTCCAGACTGAGAAATGCATAAGACTTGTCGCCTTTGTGGTACGTGATCAATTGGGCTTCGAGCAATTTCAAAAACAGTATTCTGTTGATCCAGGTGATACATAGCTCCAGCCCTACGTTAAAAAGTCTTTCGGTATGGGTGTCTCCGAACTGCCCGGGTCGGTCCAGGCGGCCGATCTTATCGAGACTCTCGAGCTGGATGATGGCATCTTCCAGCAAACTCCCCGAGTTCCGCTCCCCTTCTTTGTGTCTTTGAATGAGTTTTTTACCACCTTCCTTTGTTTCTGTCAGTCCGATGATGTGCAGCAATTCGCTGTAAAATCGCTTGTCGAGACTGTTGCTGTCGTTGATAAAAGGCAGTTTTAATAAATGCTCTGGTGACAACAATTTAAAAAGCGCAATCAGCTTGTTGTCATCCTTTATGTCGTCGTTCCGCAGCGGTTTTTGATAATCCTGCAGATTGAAATAAGTATAAGTTATCTCCCCTTCCACATCTGCGATGGCCGGTTCAGCTATCTGTTTGTAAAAGAAATCCGTTTTTGTTTCCGACAGGCGGCCGCTTTCAAATTCGGTAAATTGCTTCACCAGTTTTTTGTTCTGGGCAAAAAGCCTGTCAAATGTCGCTGCATCGAAGATGAACCACTCATATATGTTGGTGATCACCAGATGACGCACTTCAATATTGACATGCGTGATGCGTTCCCGCAGGTAATAAAGCACCAGTTCCTGAAAAGCTTTTGAATTCAACCGGCTTAAAGCCTGCGGCATTTCGCTTTTATTGGTCGGTTTTTTGGTTTCGATGATGACACCCACGGAGCTTTTGGCTTTATCGCCATTGTGGATGACGAGGTCGTTCCGGCCTTTGGTATTGATGTAATGTGTGGGGTCGTAGTACGTCTTTTTGAGAAAGTCGGAGACCAGGTTTTTGTGAAACTCTTCCGACTCGGTATCATTCGCCCTGTCGAGCAGTTGGATCAGGTTCGTTTTGAACCGCTCAATCTCGGTCCTGTTCGGTTTTACTTTCAGAAAGGCTTTGTTCAGTGCCTTTCTGGGTTTCATGCGGTTTGGGTTCATCTAAGCGAGGTCGTCTTTTTGGGAGTGGGAATATATTGCTTTCTTTTGGGATTACGCGAAGCCTTGTTAGTTCTCTAACGGAATGCACCACTTCACTTAATATATTTTAGCAATTGTTATTTCTCCTGTCAAAGTGATTTGAGCCAGGTTATCATCGATGGAAAAAAATCTTTATGATATTTCCGTAAATCCGTAAAATCATTATTGCATACTGAATTCGTTTCTAATCCAATATGCTGTCCATTGGTAAGCAATCCCCGGGCTCGTATGAACCAGTTCCAGCGCCTATATTTAATACCGTTTCAGCATCCCCAAGCGCATTGTGAATTTGTTCTGCTATTCGTTTATCCGGAACCCGATAGGTACTATAGGATTCACCAATTTCATCATATATCATCATGCGGCAAGGGTTCTGCTTATTATACATCTCAACAGTTTGTGCAAATGGCCAGTCGCGGTTTACGAAATTATATATTTCATTTTAGGACAATCCTGATTCGA
>JBGTLS010000039.1:0-10939 GCA_041744015.1 Cryomorpha sp.
GTGGATTTCGGATATTCAAAATCTTCTGACGAAACGCTGGAGAAATGGGGAAAAGATGAAATTCTTGCCGATCTCGTATGGGTGATTCGGAAGTTTCGTCCGGATGTCCTCATCACGAGGTTCCCTCCTTCTAATTATGCCGGTCATGGTCATCATGAAGCGAGCGCCCTACTGGCCGAAGAAGCTTTTGATGATGCAGGGGATCCAAAAGCGTTTCCGGAGCAATTGAGATTCGTACAGCCCTGGCAGCCGAAAAGACTCTATTTCAACGTCAGTTCGTGGTGGAACAAAGACCTGGTGGAACAGGCCAAAGGCAATTCTGATTTTATTACGTTAAACGTCGGTCAGCACAACACATATCTCGGTGAAAGTTATGCGCAAATAGCGGCCAGAAGCCGGAGCGAGCATAAAAGTCAGGGCTTCGGATCAGATTATGCTTATGGTCGAAATGTGGAATATCTTCAATATGTGAAAGGAGCAAAAGCAGATCCCCAGGTCGGAATTCTGGATGGGGTTTCTTCTGATTGGGGAAAATTTCAGGCTGCTGAGACTGGACGGATATTGACAGAAGAACTGTCAAAGTTTGATTTTGGGAATCCTCAAAATTCCATTCCTCGAATCATTCAAGCCTTGAAGACTTTGCAGGAGGCACCTGATTCTCCAATGAAAAGTTATAAAATTAACGAACTCGAAGCCCTTTGTGTATCGCTGGCAGGGATTCAAATAGATGCCACTACGGATCAAATACTCTTTGCTCGTGGCGACCAGGTCACTGCCCGATTGGCGATTACCAATAATTCGAATATCTCCATGAAATTACAGTCCGCCCAACTTGGAGAAGCGAACACAAACTTTGATATCTATCTAAAAGATGGGGAATTATCGTCCAATGAGCTTTCCATGCAGGTTCCAAAGGATGCCATATTCAGTAATCCGTACTGGCTCCGCGCTCCGTATGAGGGCCGATATCAGGTGGATGATTTTACCGAGAGAGGGGTGGCGGAAAATCCTGCGGCAATTTCTATCAATGTTAAACTGGAAATGCTGGATTACCCATTGGAAATACAGATTCCCGTAAAGCACAAGAAGGTCGATCCGGTAAAAGCGGTAATTTATTCGCCTGTGTACATTGTACCGGCCGCCACCTTTAATTTTTCAGAGAATGTACTCATGGCCACTGGAAATGAGTCCCTGCGGGTAGGGTTTACTATTCAAAATAATACCGGTGAACTCTCAGGGCGCGTGAAACTCCTTTTGCCGAAAGGCTGGACACAATCTCCTGAATACACCGACCTGGCTATAAATAAACGAGGCGCAAGTCAACGTGTTGAGGTAATGATTACACCGACGATCGGGGCTGAATCGGGAACAATCTCGCTGGAATTCGATCATAAAAATGGATCTGCACAAACTTCCAAACCCCAGAGTCTTCAACTGATATCTTATGATCACATTCCCACACAGATTATCCTGAAAGATGCTTCTATGAATGTGGAACTCATGTCCCTGAATCGCGGGCAGGTCTCCTTGATCGGATATATAGACGGTCCTGGAGATGATGTAGCCAAGTACTTGCGGGTGGCAGGTTACAATGTGGAAAGCATATCATCTGGCGACCTTCAATCTTCAGATTTATCACGTTTCGATGCCATTGTTTCCGGAATCAGGGCTTACAATACACGTGATGATCTTCTTTTTGCAAATGAAGCGCTGAACCGCTACATAACAACCGGAGGTACCTACATCGTGCAGTACAACACAAGTCGGGGGTTGTCGGCTGAGGAATTCGGACCTTACCGCTTTACAATCACACGGGAGCGTGTGACTGATGAGAAAGCAGAACCGCGGTTTAGCAATCCGAAACATCCAATTTTCCATTCACCAAACGTTTTAACTGATAGTGACTTTTCTGGGTGGGTGCAGGAACGCGGATTGTATTTTGCCGCTGACTGGGATCCGGCTTTCGAATCCTTGATTTCGTGGAGCGACCCCGGTGAACCAGAGAGAAAAGGCGGATTGATTATCGCCCCGCACGGGAAAGGTCATTTCGTTTACACCGGGATTTCATTCTTTCGGCAGTTGCCAGCAGGAGTTCCAGGTGCTTATCGCCTTATGGCAAACATACTGGCTCTGAGCAAAAATGGAGCAAAATTGGATGACTGATTCCAAATCCATACCGGAGAAAAAAATTGAGCCGGTCACCAATTGGAAGAAAGTTTACTTCCTCGTATTGCTGTGGCTTGCTGTATTCTGTCTCGCCATGTACATATTTACTATCTGGACGAAATGAGTGCACTGGATTATGTAATCATGATCGCCACATTGCTCGCGATTGTAGCATATGGAACTTACAAAACCCGGAAGAATAAAAATATTGAAAGTTACTTTCTCGGTGACAATCAACTTCGCTGGGGCACAATAGGGCTATCCGTAATGGCCACGCAGGCCAGCGCGATTACATTTCTGAGCACCCCGGGACAAGCTTTTGAGTCGGGTATGGCTTTTGTCCAAAATTATCTGGGACTGCCACTGGCCCTTATTGTGGTATCATCGGTATTTATCCCGATTTACTACAAGTTGAAAGTTTACACGGCCTACGAATACCTCGAAAAACGATTCGATCTGAAGAGCCGCCTGCTCGCCGCTTTTTTGTTTTTGGTGCAAAGGGGACTCGCTGCGGGTATCACCATTTATGCTCCGGCTATCGTACTTTCTTCTGTCCTGAAGTGGGACCTTACCTTGACGATTCTGATTGTCGGAATTCTTGTTATTATCTACACTGTATCCGGAGGCACCAAGGCGGTGAGCCTGACTCAAAAGTGGCAAATGACGGTTATTCTTATAGGAATGGCCATTGCATTCGGCACTATTATTCAAAACCTTCCGGAAAATGTCGGCTTTGTTGATGGTTTGAAACTGGCCGGGAAACTGGGCAAGACAGAGGCGATCGATTTTAGTTTTGATCTTGACAAACGTTATACATTCTGGTCGGGCATCACGGGCGGATTCTTCCTTGCCCTCTCCTACTTCGGTACAGATCAGTCACAGGTTCAAAGATATCTCGGAGGGAAGTCTGTCCGGGAAAGCAGAATGGGACTGATGTTTAACGCAGTTTTGAAAATTCCCATGCAATTTGGGATCCTGCTTACCGGAGTAATGGTTTTCGTTTTTTTCCAGTTCCAGAGCCACGATGTGCTATTTGATACAGCGTCGATCAATCTGATGGAAAATTCAGAGAGGAGGTCGGATTTTGAAGGCATAAGAGATTCTCACGGGGAGAATCATGCGGAGAAAAAAACTGCTGCACTTGAGCTAATTACTGCCATGCAGGGCGAAGATGAAAAACTGATTGAAACCACCACAGGAAACCTGCAGGCTTTGAATAATGAATCTCAGGAAATCAGACAAAAGGCCCGTGACCTGGTTATCGAAACTTTCCCACACAATACCCAGAAGGATTCTGACTATGTTTTTATCAATTACGTTCTGAATTTTATGCCCTCGGGTCTTGTGGGATTGTTGCTGGCCGTGATACTCTCAGCAGCCATGTCGAGCACCGCTGGGGAATTAAATGCCCTTGGCAGTACCACTTCCATTGACTTTTACAAAAGGCTTATCAAACCTGAAGCGAGTGAATCGCATTACGTGATCGCATCGAAATTTCTGACGGCGCTTTGGGGCATTATAGCCGTGGGATTTGCACTTTATGCCGATATGTTTGAAAACCTGATCGAGGCGGTCAATATCCTGGGAAGTATATTCTACGGCACCATCCTCGGAATTTTCCTCACTGCCTTTTTCTTAAAAAAAGTTCGCGGATCGGCCGTTTTTTATGCAGCCCTTATCACCCAGACCTGTGTATTGATCACCTACTTCAATTTCCGTGATGAAATATCCTATTTGTATTTCAATGTGATCGGTTGCGGAATGGTCATGTTGCTGGGTGTCTTATTAAATTTTGAAACGAGAAAAGCCTCATAAAGAGGCTTTTCTGTTGAACGGATTCTGTATTTTAAATCCTTAAAATGATTTGATCAACTCCGTGTTCATGTCCTGATATGCTTTGTTATTTGCTTCCTTGGCCATCTGCAGGGAGCGCTCGGCCTGAGTTTTGGCGTTTTTGTTATCGCCGTTGGCTTTGTAAGCTTTTGCAAGGGTATGTGTATTCCAGAACGTCGACTTCATTCCCACAGATTTTTGTGACCATTCAAGTGCCTGTTTGGGATCTTTACCAGATGAGAGATAGAATGACGCTGCTTCATTGTAAAATGCGAACTGCGAGTCGAACTCATCCAGTTTCTTTTTCATGTTCGCATCCGCACGCTTGTCCGTATCCACTGTGAGGGGAATATTGTATTTGTGTTCTCCCCAGGACAAAGTCAATACAGCGGTGGTATTTGTCATGTCCTCAATACTCAGTCTCATTCTTTCAACAACTTCAGTCGATTTTTCCATGCGGGTTTTAATGCTTGCGACTTCCGTACTATTATCATATTTTGTGGCACCCGCATTCACGTCAGAGTTTAACATCACGATGAGACTCTCTTTTTCAGGAATTGCTAACATCGAATAGGTACCGGCTCGCACGACGGTGCCACCAAAATTTACGTCATCATCAATTGTAATTCTGGTAGGGGCGTTTGCTCCCATTCGCCAAACTTCGCCGTAAGGCAACAGTTTGCCAAAAATCTCTCTGTTGTTGATTCCGGGTCGGTAATATTCTATTTCAATATTGGTCAATCCGACAGTTTGAGAAACTTTCGCTTTTGGACTAGGTTGAGGAAAACTTTGGGCGGATACGGCTGTGATCCCCAATGCAAGGAATGCGGTAAGCAATTGACTCTTCATATGATTTGGTTTAGTTGATTAAGCAGCTTTGAGTTGAGAAATTTTTGATTTATTGAATTTCTTCTGGGCATAGTCAAGGGTAATCTTGTATTCTTTGATGGTTTTTTGGGATGGAAGATCAAACATCAGATCCGTCATAATCACCTCACATATAGATCGCAATCCCCGCGCTCCCAGTTTATAGGTCATCGCCTTTTCTACGATAAAGTCAAGTACTTCTTTTTCGAAAGTGAGCTTCACACCATCCATTTCAAACAGCTTAACGTACTGCTTGATAAGGGCGTTTTTCGGCTCAGTAATGATCCGCCTCAGTGTTTCGCGATCGAGGGGATCGAGGTGACTGAGAACGGGAAAACGGCCAATAAGCTCCGGAATCAAACCGAAACTTCTCAAATCGTTTGGAGCCACATATTGAAGTATGCGTTCCGGATCAAAATATCCTGAATCTTTGGAAGTACTGTATCCGATAGTCGATGACTTAACCCGGCGTTCGATAATTCTGTTAATGCCGTCAAATGCTCCACCACACACAAATAAAATGTTTCTGGTATTGATTTGAATGAGCTTTTGCTCGGGGTGTTTCCGTCCGCCCTGCGGTGGCACATTCACTTCCGACCCTTCGAGTAATTTCAACAGAGCCTGTTGTACACCCTCACCACTCACATCGCGTGTGATGCTGGCGTTGTCACTTTTCCGGGCGATTTTATCGATTTCGTCAATAAAAACAATACCTCTCTCCGCCAGAGAAACATCGTAATCCGCAGCCTGTAATAGCCTCGAAAGAATACTCTCAACATCTTCACCCACATATCCTGCCTCGGTGAGAATGGTTGCATCAGCTATACAGAAGGGCACGTTGAGCATCCTGGCTATGGTCTTCGCCAAAAGGGTTTTACCGGTTCCGGTTTCTCCTACAAGTACGATGTTGGATTTTTCTATTTCCACTGCATCATCTGATTTATCGACTTGTTGCAAAAGACGCTTGTAATGGTTGTAAACTGCCACGCTGAGTACACGCTTGGCCTGATCCTGACCGATCACATAGTTGTCGAGATATGATTTAATTTCTTCAGGTTTCTGGAGCACGAGACTCGCCTCGAGCTGTTTATTTGCTTTCTGCGCTATCTCCTCTTTTATAATGCTTTGAGCCTGAATAATACAATTGTCACAAATATGGCCTGAAATTCCTGCGATGAGCACATTCACTTCACTTTTTCCGCGACCACAAAAGGAGCATTTAATCTCTTTTTTATCTGTATTTGCCATTTGTGTTGGGTTTAATTTAAATTTAGGCTTACCGCGTAGACTTTTTTACGAGTACTTCGTCGATCATGCCATACACGCGAGCTTCCTCGGCCGTCATCCAATAGTCACGATCACTGTGGTCGTGCACTTCATCATATGATTTACCAGAATGTTCCGCAATGATTTCGTAGAGTTCATTTCTGAGTTTTACAATTTCTCTGGCCGTAATTTCAATATCTGAAGCTTGTCCCTGAGCTCCACCCATAGGTTGGTGAATCATCACCCGCGAATGCTTCAATGCGGAACGTTTCCCGCTGGCACCAGCACATAACAATACCGCACCCATAGAAGCCGCCATGCCTGTACAAAGCGTGGAAACATCGGGTGAAATATATTGCATCGTATCGTAAATTCCAAGACCGGCATAAACCGATCCTCCAGGCGAATTCAAATAAATCTGAATGTCCTTCTTCGGATCCACACTTTCCAGAAAAAGCAATTGGGCCTGAATGATATTGGCTACCTGGTCGTCAATTCCGGTACCCATAAAAATAATACGGTCCATCATCAACCGCGAAAAAACGTCCATCTGGGCGACATTCAATTGACGCTCTTCAATAATATAAGGCGTGAGATTTCGCACATAATCATGCATGGTAAGACTGCTGATGCGCTGGTGTTTCGTCGCGTAATTCAAAAATTCGTTGGACTCTGACATGAATATTGTTGTTTCGTTAAAAATCTTGATTTAATCCCCGAAGTTACGAATGGTTACTTGCCTTTTTTACAAATTCATCATAACTCACTTCGCTTTCGGTCACAGTTGCATTTTCGCGAATATAGGCCACCAGTTTATCGTCGTACAACATATCGTAAATTTTGCGCGACTCATCCTGATTGGAAAGCACTTTCAATGCACTCTGCGTCAGTTCGTCATCTTCCGGAGCAGGCATACCGTATTGAGCATACTGCCCGGCGAGTATATTCTTTGTGGTACTGATTACTTCTTCCTGGGAAATTGCGATAGCCTTCTTCCCTATCAAATCGTTAAAAATCAACTGCCATTGCAATCCTTTCTTGTAATTTTTGTAATCCCTTTCCACATCATCCGGCGTGATAGGTTTATCATTGGTCATTAAAATCCACTTTTTCAGGAAGGCATCCGGCAAAGATGGATTGTACTTTTGAATAAGTTCTTCTGTGATATCCCTTTTAAAAAGCGTGTCGCTATCTCGAATAAAACCCTTGGCCATATCGGCCGCAATCCGGCTTCGGAATTCTTCTTCTCCGGAAATGGCATTTTCACCAAAAAGCTTGTCAAAAAACGCCTGGTTCAATTCCGCCGGTTCAAGCCGTTTTATTTCGCGGACAATAAATTTGAAATTGTGGTGCAGATGATGCACCTCTTCGTGCGACAATCCAAGCATACGTGCCAAATCATCGTGGCCGCGTGATACCTTGTGTGGATCCACCACCACTGAATCACCTACTTTCAGGCCTTCCAGTTTTGATTGCACAGAGGCCTCGACATATTCCACTGAGATCGTACTTTGGTGCATAATGCCACCTGGCACCACCACATCATTCTCATCCAATTGCACAAAATCGCCAATTAACATGTCATTGAGACCACTTTCGGATTCTTCTGAAAGTTTGCCATACCGCCGGGCGATATCTTTTATCTGCTTGTCCAGAATTTCGCCTTCCACTTTGATCGTGTAATAGTCGAAATTGAAGCTCTTGTCAATTTTCACATTTAAATCCGGAGCAAGACCCAGCTCATATACAAATTCGAAATCCGAAGGATTGTCCCAATTTCCGGTTTCGGTATGCGTATCACTGGGAATCGGACTCCCGAGAACCTTTAATTTATTTTCTGTGATGTAAGTCTGAATATTTTTGTTGAGCATTTTATTGATCTCCTCAGCCAGCAAACCTTTGCCATACTTGCTTTTGATCATGCCCATCGGCACCTTTCCGGCTCGAAACCCTGGAACAGTAACCTGACGCCGATAACGCTTTAACGCCTCATCAAATTGGGTGTGATAATCTTCTTCCTGAATTTTAATCTTGAGCAGTGCATTCTGCGAATCTATCTTTTCTTCTTTTATCTCCATAAGAACAATGAATTATAATAAATTCCCTTGGCCGGGAAATGGGATGCAAATATACGGTTATTCACAGAAATGATTTTTCGACCGACCCGTAAAAAAGGCTCCTGCGCTAAGCGCAGGAGCCTTGTGCGGATGAAGGGACTCGAACCCCCAAGCCTCGCGGCACCAGATCCTAAGTCTGGCGTGTCTACCAATTTCACCACATCCGCAAAGAGGAGGTAAAATCAAAAGCGGCTGCAAAGATAGACAGTTAATGCGAATCAACAAGCACATCCTTTTTCCGGTGTCCTTTTATATATTCTACCTTTGCGGCAAAATCATTTCATGCAAAGTTTTGATCCGAAAGATTTGCCCACAGGCAAACTACACGGCTTGTTGTTGGGTGCTATAGGTCCGAGACCTATTGCATTTGCGAGTACCATAGATACTCAGGGAAACGTCAATCTGGCACCTTTCAGTTTTTTCAATGTGTTCAGTGCGAGGCCGCCCATACTTGTGTTTTCACCCGCCCGACGGGGCCGTGACAATACAACGAAACACACGTATGAAAATGTACTCGAAGTACCGGAAGTAGTCATCAACATTGTCGACTACGCCATGGTGCACCAAATGTCTCTGGCAAGTACGGAGTATCCAAAAGGTACCAATGAATTTGAAAAAGCCGGATTCACCATGTTGGCTTCAGATACTATTCGACCCTTTCGGGTAAAGGAATCTCCTGTCCAATTTGAGTGCCGGGTGAATGATGTTATTGCACTCGGGTCGGAAGGTGGTGCGGGAAATCTGGTAATCTGTGAAGTTAGTAAACTGCATATCCGCGCCTCTCTGCTGGATGAAAATTTGGTGATAGACCAGAAACAAATAGATACCGTGGCGCGCATGGGTGGCAACTGGTATACCAGAGCACATGGAGAAGCGCTTTTTGAAGTACCAAAACCATCCCAAATTCCCGGAATTGGGGTGGATCAAATTGCCTTAGATATCAGAAATAGTCGTATTTTGTCGGGAAATGATTTGGGGCAGCTGGGCAATGTGGAAGAGCTTCCAAATGAGACAGATGTAAACGAATTCAGGCTAACCGAATTAAGCGAAATCTTTGTCTCACTCGAAGAGAATCCCGAAAAACTGGAATCTGCCCTGCATTCCAAAGCAAAAGAATATATAGCAGCGGGTCATTTGCGTGAAGCATGGCTCACCCTGCTCAGTTTTAACAATTAAAATTTTAAATCATGTTCTCAATTACAGGAAAACTTATCGTGAAAAACGATACCGAAAAAATCAAGGAAACGTTTAGAAAACGTGAATTCGTCATCAGTGATGAAAGCAGTCAGTATCCGCAGGAAATCATTTTCCAGTTGATCCAGGACAAATGCGATTTGCTCGATCCGTTTAAAGTCGGAGAAGAAATTAAGGTGAATTTCAATCTTCGGGGAAGGCGTTGGGAAAATCCCAATTCTGGTGAAACCCGTTTTTTCAATTCTTTGGATGCATGGCGTTTGGAAAAAGCGGGATCAGCAGCCCCAATGAATCACGATTTGCCACCGATGCCCAATGAAGAGCCTGCAAACATTTCAAATGACGACAGCGACGATCTGCCTTTTTGATCAATCATTTCAACTTTCGTAAAAAATGCCGCGGAAAATTCTCTGCGGCTTTTTTTTTACCCCGCTGCCCGGGTGTCCATGCTGTCGCGCAGGCCACTGCCGATCAACATAAACGCGAGCACCAGCGCGACGATACAAAAGCCCGGCAAAATGGCCAGATAAGCCATATCGGTGGTGATGTAGGCGTAATGCTCCTTGATCATTTGTCCCCATGACGCCATCGGAATCTGCGCGCCAATGCCCAAAAAGCTCAAACCCGCTTCGAGCAAAATGGCCGAAGCAAAGTTGGCGGCTGAGATGACGATTACGGGGCCGAGAATGTTGGGGATGATGTGACGGTAAATAATCCGGGAATGTTTGTATCCGAGCGCCCGCGCAGCTTCAATGTATTCCATGTTGCGCAATGACAATACCTGACCGCGAACCACCCTGGCCACCTCCACCCACATGGTAAGCCCGACAGCAATAAATACCTGAACAAAACCTTTGCCCAGCGCAAAAGTGATCGCAATAACCAAAAGCAAGGTGGGAATCGACCAAACGACGTTGATGAGCCAGGTAATCACATCGTCGACCCAACCACCAAAATAACCCGCCATGGCGCCCAGGCCAATTCCGAGAATAAGGGAAATCAAAACTGAAATCAATCCTACCGAAAGCGACACAATAGTGCCCGCCATCAACCGGCTCAACATATCGCGGCCAAATTTGTCAGTACCTAAAAGATATCGTTTCGTGTATATGGCTTTTTTACGCACTTCAGCCTGAATCTCTTCCCGGGAGAAATCATGCGTGATTCCATGTAAATCCATGATGCGCCCCTCATTCATCTGGCCTCCGACCTCACTCAGATCAACAGGCCACAGCACATCAGCAAGCAGGTAACTAAAAGGCAAACCTTCGATGTGGTCCTGACCACCATAAGTGTATCCAAATATTGAATCACCGGCGATCTCGTAGCTGTGGAGTGCAATTTCGCTGAAAAGCGGAACTTCACCTCCGAAAAAAAATCTGTTCCAGATTGGTGAGACTGAATTTGGAACGTTCTTTCTAACCTTCAGGACCTCTATGGAGAAATTGACATTTTTTCTCGAAAGAGATAAATTCTGCGCGTTGGCATCTCTTGAG
>JBGTLS010000040.1:0-11694 GCA_041744015.1 Cryomorpha sp.
ATTATCGATATATAAAAGCCGTGCGATAGCGGATCTCTAACTGTCTGAATACCTGTATTTCATTTGCTGAATCGAAGAATAAATGAAATGCTTGTATACCTGCGAAACTTGAGTGATTAAGATGCTATTATCTCTCTATCGTATACCTGGTATTTCCCTGTCATGTCCCGATCATGGCCCTGTTGCCTCCCGATCATGTCCCGATCATCATCGTACCATGACCCTATAGTGATAGTGGGGATGAGTTCCCGTATGGGATCAATTTTGCCCCGGTCTTATCTTCTCATCCTTTACAATATCCTTCGGTTGGTTAATCTACCCCTTTGGAAAATGAAATATACGCCCGGGAAAATGGAGTGTATATGATCATCGAATAGTTCTTATTTTTATATCTCTTTGATCACATCACAGGCAACTAACCAAACTGACGAAAAGATGAAAACAACCAGCATTGTACCAGCCCTTTTATTTATAATTTTGATTCAAATCAACGGATTCTCACAGGATGATATCAACGCACAGCTGTTGGAATACAAAACCGGAATACCTGTGGACTGGCCCGCGCACCCCGCTGCCGTGGAAGCCCCACCGAATAACCAAAAGGTATTGTATGAAAACGACCGGGTGAGGGTGCTGGAAGTGACGCTCCGGCCCGGAGAAATGGAAAATATGCATTACCACAAATGGCCGGGTGTATTGTACATTCCGGAAGCGGGCGAATTCGTTGAATGGGACAGCGAAGGAAAATTGATTTTCGATACGCGAAATCTTACCACGCCCCTGGTCTTCCCGCTCACCATGTGGCAGGAACCTCAGGCAATCCATGCAGTAGAAAATTTGAGTCATACCCAACCGATGAGACTTCTGCGGGTGGAATTAAAAGAATAAACAACCAATATCAGAATATAAGATGCTAACCAGCAACCAACCAACCGCCTTTCAGCCTACTGAAAAAAAATCGAGAATCAATTCCCTTGACGTGATCCGTGGTATCGCCCTGCTCGGTATCCTACTCATGAATATCAATGGGATGGGGCTGCCATTTGCGTATTCGGACCCTACCATAGCCGGTGGAGCTGATGGCCTGAACCTGCAGGTATGGATCGTCAATAATATGCTTTTTGAAGGCACCATGCGCGGCCTGTTTACCCTGCTTTTTGGTGCGGGTGTCATACTGCTCACTTCCCGTCTGGAAAAAAGCGGAGCCGGCATCTCCACGGCCGATATCTATTTCCGGCGCATACTCTGGTTGCTCGTTTTTGGACTCATCAATGCCTGGATTCTGCTTTGGCACGGCGATATTCTGTATCCCTACGCCATTTTTGCGCTGATGTTATTTCCCTTTCGGCACACTTCCGTTAAAAAACTATTGATAGCTGGTTGTGTGCTTATCGGCATCGGCGTGGCATGGGATATCAGCGAATATCGGGACAATCTCTCACTTCAGAAAGAAGGGCTGGAAATAGCCGAAATGAAGAAACAGGTCGGGGAGCTCAGTGAAGAACAGGAAGGCACTTTGTCCGAATGGGAAAAGTTTGAAAAGAAACATACCCCTGAAGAAGTCAAAGAAGTAATTGAAAATATGCAAAAAGGATATTTCGCTGTGGTTGAAGAAAAATCCGGTCTGGTTCAGTTTATGCAATCCCGGTTGGTCTACAGGCTTTGGACATGGGATATTTTAAGCTGTATGTTGATCGGCATGGCGTTTTTCAAATTGCGCATATTTCATGGCGAACGCACCAATCGATTCTATACCCTCTTGATTTTGGTGGGATATGCCGTTGGCCTGGCCATTAATTTTATGGAAACAAAAATGGTTTTGTCCGACAATTTTGCCGCACTCACCTTACTAAAAGCGGACCAGACCTATCAGATCGGGCGCCTGTTTACCACAATCGGACACGTCGGACTTTTTATGCTCTTTATCAAATCTGGCGCACTCCGCTGGCTGCAAAAATCGCTTGCCGCAGTAGGCACCATGGCGCTGACCAACTATTTAATGCACAGCGTCATTACGTCAATTATTTTTTACGGATTTGGGTTTTCGTTGTATGGCCGGCTGCAGCGATATGAGTTGTATTACATCGTTTTTTCCATTTGGATATTTCAATTGATCGTTAGCCCCATTTGGCTACGGCATTTTCAATACGGTCCGGTAGAATGGGTGTGGCGGTCGCTTACGTACCAGAAAAAACAACCCTTTAGAATTCCAAAAGAGCATCCACCCGTTGCGGTGTTGGCCTGAGCCGAAGTCCTTTGGTGATAGAAAGCACCCTTTCGGGAAATGAAACAGCCATCCGGGAAAACCATCAGGCCATTTGCCGAAAGGCCGCTTAAATTTACAAAGGCGTGTAATTAGAGTCTGTCAATAGAGTCAAGTGGCTGAGCCAGAAAGTTCAATAGCAAGGCGCACGCACTTTTGGAAACCAAGGAGTTGACTGTTGTCAATGACTGTTTGCAAAAGAAGTGCAACGCCGCTATTGGACTTTATGGACAGACACTAATAAAACCGTGGTGTCGGGGAGGTTTTCATAGGTGCTCCCTGATCCACCAAGGTAACAAAAAGAAAATATCGATTAACCAATCATAAATTAAAAACCAAACCAAAATGAAAAACAACCTGCTTGCCTCAATCTGTGCGCTGATAGCCTTTACAGGGTGTCAAACATCAGCTGAACAACCCGCCGATATGTCGGCCGTGAAAACCGAAATCCAGGGCCTTGAAAATGCCTGGGCCAGGGCGATGAACAACCGCGATACGGAAGCTCTGCTGGCTCTGTACGCCAACGATGCCATGGCTATGAGCGATGACGAACCCAGCCTTTCGGGAAAGGAAGCCATCCGCACAAAGCTCGAAAAGGATATGAAAAAGGGCGATAATGGAATGAATTTTCATTTCGAAACCCTCGATGTGATCGGCACGGGCGATGTGGTGACAGAAGTGGGAAAAACCACCATCAAAGATGCCTCCGGTGTTGAAATCAGCACCGGTAAGTACATGGCTGTATGGCAAAAGCGCGATGGAAAATATGTCTGCACCCACGACATTTCCAATGCCGATAAAGTACAGGCCCCGGCCGGTTATAAAAGCCTTCACCTCTTCGACCTCCCAAACGGCATGTCGGAGTCCGAATTGGCAATCTCACTCCGGCGCTTCAACACTGCCATTGACGAACTCGGTTATCCCGGCTCGGGATATTTTCTTTACAAATCGACTGAAGATGACATAAAGAATTACCGCTATTATTTCGAAGGCGTGTGGCCCAGCATGGAAACATACAAAACCATTCACGACAGCCCCGAATGGCAGGCTGTAGCCAGCGAAACTTCTGCGATTTACGAGCAATTAAAACCCGTGGAGCTCTACCGCCAAATGGCTTTGGTGAAATGACAAATCCCCGGGCCGCACACGCTCGCGTCCCGCGAGCGTGGATTCTCCCGGCGTCCCGCCGATTTCAGGAATCGGAAATGATTGGATGATAAATCTCTTTATACAACGTGAAATGCCATCTAAAAACCAAGAACCAATAACTAAAAACCAAATCAATCATGAAAACACCAAAATTAATGTTGAATGCATTGCTCATTGCGGCTTTATGCATCGGCACGCTCACTGCGCAAGACAAAGCAGGACCACTGACCACCACCACCGAAATAACCGTAAAGCCCGGACACCACGCCCAGTTTAAAGAGGGTGTGAAAAAATGGAAGGAGTGTTACCTTGAAAACAATGGCCAAATGAAATGGAGAATGTGGCATCGCGTACAAGGTGAAGGCAATGTATACGTCATGGTCAGCACAAAGGACAATTGGGCAGCAATGGACACAGATGATCCGGTAAGTGCAGCATGTTACATGACGTTGTTGAATTTTATCACACCGCACATTGACAAAGTAAACTACAACATTTCCCAGGTCATGCCGGAAGTGAGCAGAACCTGGCCGGAGGACGGAAAACATGCATGGGTTACCTTTTATAAAGTAAAGAGACGGGATACTTTTAAAGAAGTGATCACAGCAGTGAGCGGCTCCATCAGAGACAAGGAAGGTTCGCCCCGGGGTCTTTGGCGGGAATACAAAGGCGGAGCAGCTGATGGTCCCGACTTTATGGTGGCTTCACCATGTATCTAAGTTACTTTTAAAAGAATAAGTCATGGTTCAATCAACGAGCGCCGGTATCTGGACCTTCATTATTTTCATATGTTGGGGTACCGGGCTTTCAGCGCAAAACCAGGTAGGTGGGCTCGTTTCCGATAAGGATAACAAGCCTTTGGCATATGCGAATGTGGTGGTTTTTAAAGCCCCGGACAGCACTTTCGTAAAAGGTGAAGTGGCCGGACCCGACGGCCGTTTTGCCATCAATGGACTGATGCCCGGAGTCTATTATTGTCAGGTGAGCATGGTGGGCCTTTCGGCAAAAAGAACCCCCATTTTTGAATTAATAAATCAGGTGGGAAATTATGATCTCGGTACGATCGTTCTGAATGAAAATACCGACTTGCAGGAAGTGGAAATCGTCGCCTCCAAAGCCATGATCGAAGTGCACGCGGATAAAGTGGTTTTCAATGTGAGCAGCACCCCAAGTGCGTCGGGTACCAACGGTTTGGAATTGCTCGCCAAAGCACCGGGCGTGACGGTTGATATGGACAACAACATTTCGCTTCTGGGCAAAGGAGGCGTACAAATTTACATCAATGGGCGGCCTTCGCGCCTTTCGGGAAATGACCTCGCGAATTTGCTCCAGAACATGAATTCCGATAACGTCGAATCTGTGGAAATCATTTCTAACCCATCCTCGAAATACGAAGCAGAAGGCGACGCCGGTATCATCAACATCATCCTGAAAAAGAATGTGGTCACCGGCGTGAATGGCAACCTGTCTTCATCTTTTCAGCAGGGGCAATACCTGCGGCACAACAATGGAGCTTCTATCAATTATGGCGGTGAGAAAGTCAGCGCTTATGCCAGTATGGGTCGGTCAGAGCAGGATATTCTGGACAATTTCAGAGATGTGAAATACCAGAATGGCTTCAAACTCGGTTTGATTTCCGACGAAGTGCGCAGCAGCACGGGTTACAATATCTCATCGGGTTTGGACTATGCTTTTAGCAAAAATCAAACGATTGGTTTTAGTGGAAACGCTGTATTAAATGATTCCCGAAATCGACTATTGAGCAATACGGAAATCTCGGAAGGAGATGGCGATATCGATGAAATTCTGCTGTCGCAAACCAACCTGGATGAAACGTCTAAAAATTACAATCTGAACTTAAATTACCGCTGGACGATCAATGAAAAATCAAACTTTTCGGTCGATGCCAGTGGTGGGAAATTCATCAAGTCTGGATCTACTTTTCAGCCCAATACCTTTTTTGAACCCGATCGCACCACGGTTATTTCCGTTTCAAACAATGCCTTTGATACCGACACCGAAATCGACATGTACACAGCCCAGGCGGATTACGCCCACAGCTGGGACAAATTGAAATTATCGACTGGGGTGCGGTACGCCGATATTACCACGGACAACAGATTTGACTTTTTTGATGTGTCCAACGGTTCGCCTGTGATGGACCCCACGCGCAGCAATGACTTCACTTATACCGAAAGCGTGGCGGCCTGGTATGGCATTCTCGACGCCACTCTGGGTGAGTTCTGGAAATTTAACGGAGGTTTGCGCCTCGAGCAAACCAATTCCCGCGGACAGCTTTTCAGCGCGTTGGAAACCGAAAATGCCGATGTAAAACGATCCTACATGGACTGGTTTCCCAATGTCGGTTTTTCCTATAATGATGATAAAACCCACGCATTCAACTTCAGCGTGGGGCGACGGATTTCCCGTCCCAATTACCAAAACCTGAATCCATTCGAATCGCCCCTGAGCGAACTCACCGCCTGGAAAGGCAATCCATTTCTTCAGCCTGCCTATTCGATGAACTACCAGCTCGTATACGCCTTTCGGCGAAAGCTCACCATCACCGCCTCGTACAGCGAAACAACCGAATTTGTGGCCAACATTTTTGAAATATCCGGCGAGCAGAGCAATGTGATCATCCCGCGCAACATGGCGACTTTTGGCAGATACAATATCGCGGTGACCTATCCTTTGCAGGTGAGCAAGTTTTGGGAATTTGTGCTCACGGCAAATGGGGGTCACAGCATTTATCAGGGCAATTTGGAAGGCACTGCCATCGATATCAAAGCGACTACCTGGAATTTCCGGATTCAGAACAATATTAACCTGCCCGGGGATTTGCTGCTCGACATCAGTTATTACCAAAGCAGCGATTGGATCTGGCGCGGATCCATTCTGGTGCGCGGCAATTACGAATTGAATTTCGGTCTCCGGAAAGATTTTTTCGAAGGACGATTGCAGGTGCGGGTTACGGCTCAGGACATCCTGCTCACCACGAACGACTATTTCTATCAGGGCGATTATGGCGGCATGGCAATCGACGGTGTGCGCTCTTTCGACACCCGAAGATTTGGCGCAGGAGCCACCTGGAAATTTGGCAACCAGAAAGTGAAAAGTGCCAGAAAGGGCAGGGGAGCCATGGAAGAGGAATTGCGCAGGCTGGAGGGATCGGAATAAAATATTTAATTAAATATTATTGATTTTTAGCATCATAGCTGGTCCGATTAAGAGTGTGGCCTTCAAACAAAAACATGGAAGAGGTTTTGACTACATCTCAGGTAATGTGTGCCGCTTATATTAAAATTCGCCCATAACCACGAAGCTTGCGGAGTCTTAAAATTATTTTTAAGCTTGATTAATTTGGTGCACATCAGGTCGTTCAGGTGTGTATATTTGAGTAGATTTAAAAAGAATTTCGTACCCTTAAAGCAGTCTTTCAAACCTTCCAAATGAAACACATACTCGTTGCCACTGACTTCAGTAAACCAGCCGGAAATGCCCTCAACCAGGCAGCAGCAATTGCTCAAAAAGCCGGTGTAGGTGTCGTTTTACTTCACATTAAGAATACGCACACCGGGAGAATGTTGGCCGATGCAGGACAAAATTCCAAAGATTTGGAGTCCTATATGGCGGAGATATGTGAAGGACTCTCAATGAAATTCGATATTAAATGTCGGCCATTGGTGAAGGAAGGGAGTATATTCTCTGAAATTCCGCATGAAGCCGGCAACCCGGAATGTTTGATGCTCGTGATGGGTACACACGGAACCCATGGACTGAGACAAAACCTTTTCGGAGCGGATCTACTGAAGATCGCACGGAAGTCTTCAGTACCTGTACTTGCCATTCCTGCAAATGCAACAAAAAGTACAGACGGACTCAAGCGCATCCTGTTCCCCTACGGAGGTCACGAAATATTTGATTCCAAAATACATGGAGTCGCTTTTCTGGCAGAAGCATTAAACGCAGAAGTCATTCTTTACACAATTGATCAGTTTTCAAGCAGAATTAGCGATAAAACCAAAAAACAAATTGACAGGGCAATCTCTGTTTTTGATGAAAAAAACATCCGTCATTCGGCCGTACGAGATGATATGACATCTTTTTCAGTTGGCTTTTCCAAACAAACCCTTGCCTATGCCCAAACCAATGACATTCATTTGATTGCAGTAATGTCTACAAAATCAGACAACCTGTCATTCATTTCTGAAGTGGATAGAGAAGCGCTCATAAATAATGAAGCGGGTATTTCCATCCTCCTCACAAGTGATTTATCGAATTTTCTCTAAGTCATTTTTTTAAATGATTAGACTTATAGATTTTGTTTAGTCTATTAATCCAAAGTTTCGGCAACGCCGTTTGCACACGGTGGCCTCAACATCACATATCCAATTTTACACACTGAATTTGAACGGAAGGAACTAGCTGCTTTCAGGCGAAAGCCACCGCGTGTCGAACATCAGCCTGATCCTCAACCAGCAAGCTTCGGTGGGTAGTTACCGTTTACAACAATCCGCTGGCGCAGAAAGACCTGGCCATGGCGTTCAGGCTCTTGAAGGGTACTTTGCATAGGTACCCGGTGCGATAGGGTGAAGTAGCTTCGGAAAGGCTTTTTGTTCATTTCGGTAAAGAAAAAGCCCTCTTGGGAAAAATGAGCTGAGAACAAACAGTTTTTATGCTATTTTTATTGGCGACAACCCTTATAAGCAAGGAATAAGACCCGTTCCTTCACTGATTGACCTGTTCAGACAGATACGTAAGGAATGAAGGTCTAACAATAACAACCAACCACAATGCAGCCAACCACCCCAACCAACTTGCCAATCAAAGCCACTGACCGCATTCTCTATCTTGACATTCTCCGCGGAATCGCCATTTTGTTCATCTTCCTGGCCAATATTTCATATCTCTCCGGCACGTATTTCTATTCCGAAGCGCTGGCCTCCGGTTTTGCGACGGCTCGGCTGGATCACGCTTTGGAAGTGTTGGATTACACCCTGATCGATGGGAAGTTTTATTCTATTTTCAGCATGTTGTTCGGAATTGGCTTTGTGGTGCAGTACAACAATCTAAAGAAAACCAGTCGGCCTTTTGTCCCCTTTTTTGCGCGCAGGATGTTCGGTCTGCTCCTGATCGGCGGATTCCATCTCGTGTTTATGTGGCCAGGCGACATTCTCACCCTTTACGCCCTGCTTGGCTTTGTGCTGATTTTATTTCGCCATTTTGACGACAGGCGCTTGTTGCGCTGGGCTGTGGTCCTGCTCCTTTTACCAATTGTGCATTGGTTTGCCATGTTTGCTACCGGAATTTACTATCCGGCTGCCTTGTTCACCTTTGTCAGTGAGCATGCAGCCACACTTGGTGTGGTAACGCCGGATAGTTTAGGTACAGAATCTCCCAGATTTGATCCGGGGGCCCAGGTCGCTGCGACGGATTTCTCTCAATGGTTCAGGATGCAGATTGCGCTCCCGGCTTTTCGACTCGGACTGATACTTTTTGAAGGCCGCTTTTTCAAAGTGCTTGCATTATTCCTGATTGGAATCTGGGCAGGCCGGCAGATACTCGACAAGAATATTCTGGAAAATACCCGATTTCTAAAAAAGGTGGCTATTTGGGGTATCGCCATCGGTCTTCCGATAAATATCCTGAGGGCGGTGGTTGAGTTCGGCGGCAACAGTGGAGATCTTTGGGATTTCCTTTTTTATCTTTTTTATGCCCTCGGCGTCGTACCCCTGGCTTGTGGATATGCTGCGGGTATTGCTTTGATTGTCATTTCCCGTCCGAAGCTTTTGCAGTGGATAGCACCGGTGGGTCGCACGGCCCTTTCCAATTATCTTTTCCAAACAGTGATCGCAATTTTCATTTTTTATGGCATTGGACTGGGTTATACACGTCAATTTGGTTTCTCGATCGTGCTGCTTATCGCCATAGTGATTTTTATGTGGCAGGTGCTCTTCAGCACCGTATGGCTGCACTACTTTCGTTTTGGACCCGTGGAATGGCTCTGGCGGCAATTGACTTATGGGAAATGGATTGATATCCGCCTTCAAAAAAGGAAACAATTCTTAAAAGCCGACCTTTTGGTTGAAAATCAATGAAAAAATCATTCACTGAATTCTTGCCAAAAAAAGCCGATGTGAAGCCCACCCCCGTTTTGGCGGAAAGCCCCGCTTCCCGGTATTTTTCATTTTCGCTGCTCTATTTTGCCCAGGGCGTGCCTGAAGGGATTACGTTTTTTGCCATACCCGCCTGGCTTGCGATGAATAATATCTCTCCCCTGGCGATTGGAAGCTACCTCGCCATGGTGGGCTTGCCATGGAGTTCAAAACTTGTTCTGGCCCCGCTGATGGACCGATATACCATCAAAAGCATGGGCCGAAAGCGACCCTGGGTGATCTTTGGGCAAATCGGACTTGTGCTCAGCTTTATTTTGCTCAGCACCTTGCACGACCCTTTGGAAAATATGGGACTGCTCATGGCGATGGGATTCTTAATCAGTTTCTTCGGATGCTTTCAGGATGTGGCCACCGATGGTATGGCGGTCGACATCATTCCCCTCCACGAACAAGCACGTGCAAATGGACTGATGTGGGGAACAAAGGTTATTGGGACTTCGGTTTCTCTGGCCGCAGGTACGTATATGATCAATCGGTTTGGATTCTCCATTGGCGTATTGGTACCGGCGGCGTTCACATCCGTGCTCATTCTGGTGCCCCTGTATTTTCTGGAAAGAAAGGGTGAAAAGCGATTCCCATGGTCAATAGGTGAAGCTTCGCTGGAATCGAAACTCCTGCAGCCCGCCCACATGCTTCAGATATTGCGTGATACTTACCGCGCAGCATCCCGTTATTCCAGCCTGATCCTTTTGGGGATTGTGGCCTGCACCGGATTCGTTTCGGCTTATGCGGAAGCGTTGATTCCCCTCTTTACCATACAGGAACTCGGGTGGACAAACGCCGAATTTGCCAACCTGTTTTCCACCGCCAATATCGTGGGTGGCTTGCTGGGCATGCTCTTAGCTGGCGCTTTGCTTGACTTTTTTGGACAGAAGAAAATGCTTTTTATCTATGGATGTCTGTGGATGTTGGCATTGGGAGGCTTTCTCTTTTACCAGTCCACCTGGTTTACCAATGCGATCATTTCCTTCATTGTGTTTGCTGCCATGTCTGCATACGTTTTCACCACCATCGCCACCTTCGCCATGGGCATGGCACATTGCTGGAAAAGGGTTTCGGCCACACAATTTACCTTGTATATGACCTTCGCAAATCTAGGCAGATCAGCAGGATCGGCAACACTCGGTTATGTTAAAGAGAATTTTAGCTGGCACTACACATTTCTCCTGGCGCTTATCGTGCTGATGGTTCTGGTCCTGCTTACAAGCTTTATCCAAATCAAGCGACAGCTCAAAGCGGTGAACAGGCTGGAGCTGAAATCATTAGAGAAAGTTGAATTGCCATTGGTGCCAGATGTGGCTTCCGCAAAAATTTCGCAGCTGACGCATTAATTATATGAAGTTTTTAAGAAAATATTGCCCAAATCTGCTCGCAACAGATAGCATTGCGTCCACTAGCCTGTGGAAGGAAATCGCAATAGCTTCACAATACTTTATGGCGATAAAACCAGGACTGATATGAAGCCACGATTCCATAAAATCTTCTTCGCGCTTGGACTCCTTTTGGGGGTGAGCTGCGCGCTCATGGGACAAACCATCCAACCCACTTACCTCAGCGTAAGCGATGGAGTGGCTTCATCTGTGGTAAATGCCGTGATTCAGGATAAATCCGGGATGTTGTGGCTGACTACCGAAAACGGAATTCAAAATTACGACGGGTACCGTTTCCGCAGCTTTCGCCATGAAGCGGGTAATCCCAACAGCTTGCTTCATAATATTTGCTGGGGCATCACCGAAGATTCAAACCGCAACATTTGGATTGGCACGGACGATGGCATTTCAAAATACGACCGAAAGACTAATTCCTTCAAAAACTATCCATTCAACCAAAGCAGTCCGGAAATACCCGGCACCGGGCGGACATTCTACATAGCAGAAGACAGCTATAAGCGACTTTGGTCGTCTCCTACGACCGTCGGACTTCTCCAATACGATGCCCAAAAAGATGAATGGGTGCCCGCGAAAATGCAAAAGGCCGGAGTCCAAATAAAAAGTAAAGAAGGAATCGCTTTGGGTATTGTCGAAGATCGAAATGCGGGAATTTGGACGACCTGGTCAAACGACGGTCTATATTATTGCAAACCCGGGAGCGATATTTTTGAAT
>JBGTLS010000041.1:0-3668 GCA_041744015.1 Cryomorpha sp.
CTCGGTGAGAACAAGGTAGAAGACACCAATGAAAACCCCTGCAATAAAACGGTTCAAAACCACTATGAAATGCCCAAATTCATACCCGCAGTCTGGGTTGGCATCCATTGAGTGTGTCCTGACCCTGGCAATGGCATGGTGAGAACCCTGCCCGTTTTATTATCTTTGCCCTGCTCAAGAACCATCATAAATGAATCAACAACAGGAAGCCATTGAGGCGCGCGAAGAAGTATTTATCAGGGAAGTTATTTCCGATTATAAACTTGCATGCGAAAGCCGCGAGACTTCCCTTCTGGGGAGAAAAGAAGTGCTCACTGGCAAAGCCAAATTCGGAATATTTGGGGATGGCAAAGAAGTTGCGCAAATCGCTATGGCCAAACAGTTTCAGAACGGAGACTTCCGATCAGGATATTACCGGGATCAAACTTTTATGATGGCCATCGGTGCTTTGACCATCCAACAGGCTTTTGCTGCCCTTTACGCCCATACCGATATTCACAAAGAACCCGCAAGTGCAGGCAGGCAGATGGGGGGTCATTTTTCCACCCGAACCCTTGAAGACGACGGTACCTGGAAAGATCTAACCGCTCAAAAAAATTCATCAGCCGATATTTCTCCTACAGCTGCGCAGATGCCACGGCTTCTCGGTTTGGCTCAGGCCTCGAAAGTTTACAGAAATCAACCAGGACTTGCCGAAGGTTTTGAAAAATTCAGCCGGCAGGGAAACGAAGTGGCTTTTGGAACCATCGGTGACGCCAGCACCAGTGAAGGATTGTTTTTCGAAACAATTAACGCCGCAGGCGTTCTTCAGGTGCCCCTGCTGATTTCGATTTGGGATGATGGCTACGGCATATCTGTTCCAAAAAAATATCAGACCACAAAGGGAAGTATTTCTGAACTGCTTAAAGGCCTTCAGCGCGATGCCAACAATCCCGGTTATGAAATAATCCGGGTAAAAGGTTGGGATTACCCGGCACTGGTTGCTGCATATGAAAAAGGGGTGGGCATTGCAAGGGAAGAGCACGTGCCGGTAATGATTCACGTGGAAGATCTGACACAGCCTCAGGGTCACTCAACCTCTGGTTCGCACGAAAGATATAAATCAAAAGAGCGCCTGGCCTGGGCTAAGGAATTTGACTGTCTCGTTAAAATGCGTGAGTGGATTTTGAATCATGAACTCGCCCCGGCAGCGGAATTGGACGCGATCGAAGATCAGGCGCGCAAGGATGTACGGCAATTTCAAAAAGCGGCGTGGAACGATTTTCAGGAAGAAATTGAAACCGAAAGAAAAGAATTGCTTGTGCTTCTCGATGCTCTCCGCCAAAACGCAAATCATGGTGATCATATTCAGGAAATACATGCTGAATTAAAGAAAACCATGGACCCCGTAAGAAAGGATATTTTCAACTCCGCCAGAAAAGCGCTTCGGTTCGTTCGCGGAGAATCCAATCCGGACCGGAAAAAGTTAATTGAATGGATAGACGCGCATCGAAAGAAAAATTATGAACGCTACAGTTCAAATCTATACAGTGAAAGCAAATATTCTGCTCTAAAAGTGACGGAAGTACCTGCGGAGTATGGGGATAATCCTGAACAAGTAGATGGAAGATTGATTCTTCGCGATAATTTTGCAGTACTTTTTGAAAAACATCCTGAAGTTCTCGCTTTTGGGGAAGATGTTGGAAAAATTGGTGGGGTAAATCAAAGCATGGAAGGAATGCAGGACCGCTTTGGTGAACTGCGTGTCAGTGACACCGGAATCCGGGAAGCCACCATAATCGGTCAGGGCATCGGAATGGCCATGCGCGGATTGAGACCAATTGCTGAAATTCAGTACCTTGATTATCTCTTGTATGCGCTGCAAATTTTAAGTGATGATCTCGCCACCTTGCAATACCGCACCCGGGGTGGACAAAAAGCGCCGCTCATCATCAGCACCCGCGGCCACCGGCTCGAAGGTGTATGGCATTCAGGATCACCCATGGGTGTGATCATACATGCCTTGCGTGGGATATACATTTGTGTACCCCGAAACATGCGAACCGCAGCCGGTTTTTACAATACGCTAATGAAGGGTGATGATCCTGCATTGGTCGTGGAACCATTAAATGGTTATCGCTCCAAAGAGAAGTTGCCGGTCAATCTGGGAGAATTTACAACTCCGCTCGGTATCCCTGAAATTGTGGAAGAAGGCGACGATTTAACCATCGTGTCGTATGGATCGACATGTAACCTTGTTCAAAGCGCCATTCCGGAATTACGGAAGTTGGGTGTAAATGCTGAACTCATTGACGTGCGAACTTTGCTCCCATTTGACATCAATCACCTTATCGCGAAAAGCCTGGCCAAAACGAACCGTCTTCTGATCGTGGATGAAGACGTACCAGGTGGAGCTTCAGCGTTTATCCTGGACAAAATCCTGAACGAACAAAAGGGTTATTTTTCTCTGGATAGCCAGCCCGTTACGCTTACTGCAAAAGCGCACCGTCCGGCATATGGTACGGATGGGGATTATTTTTCGAAACCGAATGTGGATGATATAATAGAAACGGCATACAGTATTGTACGCGAATCTGCACCTGATAAATTTCCGGATTTATACTAAATCCAAGGGGATATGAAGTGATTCGAGTTTCCCGTATAGATCGTATGGAGCCGCCTCTGTAATCTTCACCTGAGCAAAGTCTCCGATTCGGGCAAAACCGCTGCTTTTGGGAATGATCACTTCATTGTCAACTTCAGGAGAATCGGCTTCCGTTCGCCCAAGATAATTCTCACCTTCCACCTTGTCGATCATCACGCGTAGCGTTTGACCTACTTTCGCTTCATTGACGGCATGCGAGATTCCCGACTGTAAATCCATGATTTCTTCTGCTCTGGCAGATTTCACTTCCTGCGGAACATCGTCCACCAATTTGTAGGCGTGGGTATCTTCTTCGTGGGAGTATGTGAAAACGCCCAGACGATCAAACCGCATTTCATCCACCCATTCGAGCATTTCTTCGTGGTCTCTTTCTGATTCTCCCGGAAAACCGGAAATCAGGGTTGTTCTCACTGAAATTCCCGGAACCCGCTCGCGAATCTTGTGTATTAAATCTGTGGTTTTTTCTCTGGTAATTCCCCTTCGCATGGCTGTGAGCATGCGCGTGCTCGCGTGCTGCAAAGGAATGTCGAGGTAATTACACACGTTTTCGCGTTCACGCATTACATCGAGCACCTCCATGGGGAAACCGCTCGGAAAAGCGTAATGCAAACGTATCCAATCAATTCCATCAACCTCCGAGAGTTGTTCGACCAATTTGGCCAGTTCTCGTTTTTTGTACAGATCAAGTCCGTAGTATGTCAAATCCTGGGCGATCAGGATGAGTTCTTTTGTGCCTTTTGCCGCCAGGGCTTTCGCCCTTATCACCAATTCTTCAATCGGTGTGCTCAGGTGTTTTCCCCGCATCAGGGGAATTGCGCAGAATGAGCAAGGGCGATCACAACCCTCTGCGATTTTGAAATAAGCGTAATGCACAGGTGTGGTGAGCAAACGCTCTCCGACAAGTTCGTGTTTGTAGTCCGCTTTAAGCGTTTTCAGCAGGCGGGGCAGGTCACGGGTACCGAAATAAGCGTCGATATCCGGGATTTCTTTCTCGAGGTCTGGTTTGTATCGCTCAGACAAGCAT
>JBGTLS010000042.1:0-5943 GCA_041744015.1 Cryomorpha sp.
GTTTTTTTGCTTTTCATAATGATCCTGAATTGTCCGTACAAAGGAACGAAAAATAAAAGGACGCCCCGTGGGACGTCCTTTACGGCAGCCTTCGACTACCTCTGGTTCACAGCCCAGGATCGTAACTAAATTGTTTTTCTGGCACAATGAATTCACCTTCAGGTGTGCGGATCATCAAATAAAAATCGCGTGACATAAAATTGATGCTGTGGGTAAATTTCCGGTTGGTGAGATAACACTCCCAGGCTTTGAGCGCCATTTTTTTGATGGCAGCCCAGGCGTAGGTATTTAGCCCTGCTGGTCGGGGAAAAGAATTGATGTATCGGTTGGCTTCTGCTAGATTTTTCATGGCTTCTTGTTTTGTTTGATCAAAGGTCTTGCGGCAGAACGTAAAGGATTTACGTGGTGCGAAAATTCATATCGCCGTGAGTTGGAAATAATAAAGCGGCGCCACTTTTTCATTGGGATCGGAATGAAACCGGTGAAGAATGGTCGTCATATCAAGTCCACTCAATCGCAGGGGATGGCCTAAAACTTTTTTCACCTGGATGGTGTCGGTGGTTTTGTTTGGTATGAGAGAATCCGCGAGCCGTTCCGCAAGGAGCAGCCGCGTGTTGTTGTCCACTACCCGCATCAGCAGTTTATTGAGCTGTAGAAATGTGGCTCCCAAAACATATTCGACCAGCCGCTTGCCGCGGTGTTCCTGGCAGAGCATGAAAATGGGTGGATAGCCTTTGATGCTGGGATTAATAATAATCTGGTGCACCGAAAGGTCATTGAAGAAAAATTTCTTCTGTTCGTAAAAAGTTTGTCCGAGGTCGATCATAACGGTTTGAATTTTTGTGCAAGTTCAAACCGCAGAACGTAATGGATTTACGTGGTGATTATCGGGAATAAATTTTTTGGGCGGCTGAAGGAGGATACTTCAAATGTGAGCGCCAGATCAAGAAAAATCAAATTTTTGGATTAGAAACTTATTTGAGATTCAGCAGTGTTTCGCCAATGCTGTCCCGCAAAGAAATGTTTACTTTGGTCATATCCGCGTAGGTATTCCATTGATTGACCTTTTCATTAATCTCCTCCACAATTTCTGAAATCTTAGAGCAACCAATCGATTTACCAATAACAACAAGGTCTTCTTTACCGATATCGCTCCGTTTGCCATTTATACTGAGGGCGTGTTGTGACACCCATTCGCTGTCTGGACGATAGGCGTGGCACATATCATAGGCTGGGGCCAACTCCCATTTCCCACCTTGTTTTAGAAGAAATGAAAAGTTTTTGGTGTGGTCGTCGCAGTTTCGGGCAATGACATTAAATACCATACGCCTGAACATTTGTTCGGCATCCGCATAATCGAGTTTCAATTCCCTCATGCACTGAAATAATTGTTCATAGCTGTAGCTGTGCACCAAATTGAAGTCAAAATGTTTTAATGCACAAAAAGTTTGAACATGGTGTTTTATTTCACTACCCTCCCGATCGAATCTCTTGGTCAGAAAATGGGATCTGCCATGTTCTTCCAATAGCCGGGAAGGCATCATATCAATACCGCAATCCTTCGCCATATGGTAATAAGCCATCTCCACGCGCCCATAGCCGTGGCTTTCGCCCAATTGAACATCACTAACTCCATCAAGTTTGATGAGCCAATGCGCGAATCCCTCTGGGGCATGAGTTTGACCAGATTTTACTTCTCCGGTATTTTCATTCAACGTTATTAAGGCTTTGGGTCTGGCCCCACCCGCTGAAGTTCCTACTTTCAGAATCTCAGAAATTGCCCGTTCTTCGTCCATATTCAGGTTGGTGGTGAAAGCTTTTCGCTGGCTTAGAATCTTACCAGCGATGGTCACGATGCTATCGATTTCTATGTTAAAACTTTGATCACCATCTCCTGGGAAAGGTGGTTCAAATTCCAAGGCCCCCATTCCCCTTGAACCGATAAAACATAACATTTCTACAGGGTTCATACTATTATCAGCACGACCTTGTCTGGCCAGCCAAAGATTGATAAGTTGATTTCCGTATCTATCGGGTAATGAATCAGCGAGTAAGCCAGGAAGACCCTTGAATGTGTCGTAAGGTGCATTTCTACCAGGTTTCAATTCCGGAAAAGAAAAAAGCCTTTTCGCAGCATTTGTCGGCATTATTAATGGGGCAAGTTCCAGCCCGGTTCGCCGAAATTCAGGGGCATATTCAAAGGTGGCATAGCCCGCTGATTTATTCCATAAAACCGCACCTACAATCTGACCCCATATTTTCACTTCAGCTACTTCCATGGATTACCAAACAGAATTTTCTTTATCACCTTTATTTTTTCGACTGGCCCTTATGCGCGTTTCATTTTGCAATTTCGCCAGAGCCAAAGGGCTTATGGCTTCATAAATTGCAAATGCCGACATAATTTCATCGAGCAGATTCAAAACACGCAACACCTGCAATAATGTAGTGAGTGATACTGTTTCGCCTCGCTCCAAAAGACTCAGGGTAGAACGACTCAAGCCTGCTGCAGTAGCCAAATCATCCTGCGTGCGATTTTGCATCAAGCGATGATGTTTAACGAAAGCACCTATTTGCCGGACCAACTCAGGGTCGCTCATTGAAATCCAATGTTGGGATGACTTTTCATTCATAATAAACCAAAAATAGATATATTGAATGAGAAATCATACATAATTATGAATTTTCTATCAGTCAAAGGAATATGTAACCCCTGTTTCCGAAATAATTATCGGCAATAAAATTTTTGGGTGGCGGTTAGTGAAGTGCTAATCTGATCGCGCAAACGCGCAGGCGTTTTCACTTCTACATCCGGACCGTAACTCAGAATCTGCATCACGAGTTCTTTGGTAATACAGAGAAACAATTCCACTTCGAGCGCCACTTCATCATTGCGGATGATTTTTTGCGAATGATGCATCGGTTGAGATTCTACATATTTTCCCGAAAGGGGGGAAAACCGGAGATGAATTCGCTCCGGAGCGTCATTTACGGCAGTGATGCCAATGCTGTGTTTGAAATAAATATCAGGGTCAAAATCCGTGCGCGGTTCAAAATCACTCTCCACAACCTGAATGGATTCCACGATGCGGTCGAGTCCAAAAACTACTACACCTTTTTTGTCGGGATTGTAGCCTATCACGTACCATCGGTTGCGGTATTCTTTGAGTAAATAAGGGTGGAGGGTATATTGTCTTTGTTTTCCACCGGTAAACTTTTCGTAATAAAAACGGACCGGAACCCGCGTTCGGATGGACTGAAGTAAAAGTGGCAGGTGAACTCCGCCTTTGTAAACAGGTGCCGTTTCAAATTGCACAAACTGCTCCATTGTTTTTTCTCCATCGTGTGGGGTGAGGCTGAGGCGATCGAGAATTTTGTCGATGGCGGCTTCGGATGACTTGAAGAGATCAATTCCGCGAAACTGGCTCAGCGTATTTGCCGCAAGGCGAATGGCTTCAATATCCACCTCGTTGAGTGGCATCTGCTCGAGGCTGTATTCAGCATCCTCGTAATAATATCCTTTTTCCAGTTTGCTGTAAACGATTGGTGCAAAATAACCGAGGTTTTCCTCGTTGCGCATCGCATAAATATCCTTCTCGATGGTGCTGTTGGATATCCGGTCTCCCCCACTTCCGTAAAGCGCGTCTTCACAAGCCTGTCGCAACCTTTCCTTATCGGGAAATGGCTTGTATTTATTGGATATGCACCGGTCGATGATGCGGTAACGCAGAAGGGCATATTTGTTTACGGGCATTCAGCGAAGGTACTATCGATTTTCTTTTTGCGAAAGCATGCACTCACTGACCGGACGGATACCGATTGAATGGTTATTTTTGCGCGACACATGCAGCGAATCATTTTCTCCATTGCTTATATTTTTCTGTGGACCATTGCATGGCTTCCGCTGCGCATCCAATTCATTTTTAGTGACTTTTTTTTTCTGATCATTTATTACGTGGCAGGTTACCGCAAAAAAATAGTACGCGAAAACCTCAGGCGATCATTTCCCGAAAAGGGAGAAAAAGAACTGCGCAAAATAGAACGACAATTTTATCTCCACCTCTGCGACAGTTTCGTGGAATGGACGTATCCCCTGCACCGGAGTGCTGATCAAATGAGAAAACATTATACAGTTGTGAATCCGGAAGTTTTACACGATTTGTATAAACAGGGTAAAAGTGTCGCAGGAATTTTGGGTCATTATGCCAATTGGGAATATCTCTCACTGCTCCCCGTGTATGTAAACCATAAAGTATGGGCGATTCACAAACCTTTAAAAAACCGGTTCTTTAATCAATTGATCAACGACCTCCGTTCGAAATTCGGCGTGCACATGGTGACGGTAAAAGAGAGTTTCAGAACCCTGATCGAAGAGGCACAAAAAGGCGAAAAAACCCTCACCTATTTTCTGGCCGACCAAAGTCCGCAGCGCTCAAAAATTAAATACCGGACGAATTTTTTAAATCAGGATACGCCTGTTTTTCTGGGTGCGGAGCAGATAGCCACAAAGCTGGATATGGCGGTTGTTTTTTTTGATTGCAGGAAAATAAAACGCGGGAAATACGAATTGCATTTTGAACTTCTAACCGCTCATCCCCGCGACTGTGCTCCAAATGAAATCACTGAAATGCATGTTCGGGCCCTGGAAAAGGCCATTCGCCGCGAGCCGGCCTGGTGGTTGTGGAGTCACCGGAGGTGGAAACATAAAAGAGAAAAAGCCATTGTCTGAAATGATTTTCCAAATTGCAAGTTTCATCTCTTAATTCCCTGTTGGTGAATTGTTCTCTTCCCTGTGTGAATTTGTTTCAATTAAATTTTCAATATGGTGCCCGGAGTTTTTGAAAAATGGAATATTCGCCACCAAAGTTTTCCGGTCTTTCGCATAGGCATAAACCCTCAACATATGCTGACCTCTGTCAAACGGTTGGATATCGATCCATGCAAGCATTCCCTGTTGATTCCAATCACTCATCTTATGCATTTTCCAAATCGGACGAGGAATTTCCAAACTATCAATTTCAATCGAATAAAATGACTGAAGACAATGTAAATTGATAGAATCGCTACGCACAATTCCCCATGAATAATGTTCGTCTGTCAAAATTTTCTTTTGATGCTCCTGTTGTAGTTTTTCGTAATCCGGACATGCGGATATAATGTCACTTTCCAATCTTCGCTTATGCACCACAAAAAGCTCGAGTACATTATTATCAATTATGGCAGATTGAATGTGTGCCCAATCTCCAATAGGCTCAGGGTGACTGTCCCTGTAGTACCCTTCATCCGCGCTCAGATACAGGCTTTGTGAATTTATCAGCGTGGTCCTGTCCAAAAAATTATCCTCCATGGTATGGACCCGCCAACCGGTAAATAAAATAAAAATCAATAATCCAATGATCAATTTCCACCTGGTTATATTTGAAACCAGGCCGTAATAAATGCCGCGATAGAGAGATGCAAATGTGAGGACACCCATCATAAAATATACCGGTCGGTATATCCACCAAAACCATTTCACGCGTTTTAAACCCCCGAGGGTTAAAAAATCAATCAGATATGGAAGTCCGGTGAATAGAACGATCAGGCTTATAAACTGATCAAAAACTCTGTCATTGTGCAGATGATCGGGCAAAACTTTCACCAACAGTACAACGAGAAAGGTTAAAATGGTAAAATACACCAGGGCTGAAATGGTGGCCATTACCAATAAAAACGCCACAGAGTACATCGTACTACAAATTCGTTCCAATTTGATAATAGACGCCTCAAAGCCCTGATATTTCTGTAATTTTTGGGTTATTGAAGGCTGGAATTTTAATTTATCAAAATTGATACCGTGGGGAAATGCATAACTTAAACCGACAAAACTCAACCAAATACTCCGCATCGCCAGATGAACGATGAGCATCAGAATAAGCCAATATGTAGCGACTTTAAGTAAAC
>JBGTLS010000043.1:0-2114 GCA_041744015.1 Cryomorpha sp.
TGTTCAGATGCCATTTTTGGCCCCTTTAACAATGACAGGTTTTTTCAAGGTAGCATCCTTCTTTTTCTACACAGCTGCTCGCCCGCCACGCCCTCGGCGTGGCAGCCCTTTTCATTATTACCTTCATTTTCTTCATGTTGAAAAAACGCGCTGCGCAGCAGCGCCTACACCCTGCCTTCATTCTCTTCACAGCTGCTCGCAGCCCTTTCTCATATTCAAATCATGGTATCCGAAAATCCAATCTCTAAGATGTTCAAATCATAACCCGTTGAGGTCGGACAGAATCTGTGCGTCGAAAAATCTCCTGAATCCTCCCGTATATTGTATCGATTTTTTGCGAAAGCAAAATAATATCAATCCAACTGCAACACCGCCAAAAACGCCGTTTGGGGCACTTCCACATTGCCGACCTGGCGCATGCGTTTCTTGCCTTTTTTCTGTTTTTCGAGGAGTTTGCGCTTTCGCGAAATGTCGCCACCGTAACATTTGGCGGTCACGTCCTTACGCAGGGCGCGCACGGTTTCGCGGGCGATGATTTTGGTTCCTATCGCCGCCTGAATGGCGATTTCGAATTGCTGACGCGGGATGAGCTCGCGCAATTTGGCGCAAATGCGCTTACCCAGATTGTGGGCGTTGTCGCGGTGAATCAAAGCCGACAAGGCATCCACCTGATCGCCGTTGAGCATGATGTCGAGTTTTACCAACTTGCTCTCGCGGTACCCGATGGGGTGGTAATCAAAAGAAGCATAACCGCGGCTCACGGTTTTCAACTTGTCGTAAAAGTCAAAAACGATCTCTCCCAGGGGCATTTCGAATGACAGTTCGACCCGGTCGGCAGTGAGATAAATCTGGTTGGTGAGCACACCGCGTTTTTCGATGCAGAGGGTCATGACCTGACCCACGTATTCCGATTTGGTGATGATCTGACCCTTGATGTAAGGCTCCTCCACCGAGGCAAGGGTGGAAGGGTCGGGAAGGTCGCTCGGATTGTTGACCACGAGGTTGATCCCTTTGGTGGTGGTGGCGCGGTAACCTACGTTGGGCACCGTGGTAATCACCGTCATGTCGAATTCGCGCTCCAGCCGTTCCTGGACAATTTCCATGTGCAACATGCCCAAAAATCCGCATCGAAACCCAAAGCCAAGTGCTACCGACGATTCCGGCTCGTAAACCAGGGAAGCGTCGTTGAGTTGCAGCTTTTCCAAGGAACTGCGCAATTCTTCAAATTCATCGGTATCGACAGGATAAATTCCGGCAAAAACCATTGGTTTTACATCTTCAAAACCTTTGATCATCTCTGTGCTGGGACGGTCCACGAGGGTGATGGTATCGCCAACTTTCACTTCTTTGGCTACCTTGATTCCGGAAATAATGTAACCCACATCACCCGCGTAAAGCGTTTTTTTCGGGAGCGGGGAGAGTTTTAGCGTACCGATTTCATCGGCGTAATATTGTTTACCCGTATTGAAAAACTTCACTTTGTCGCCTTTGTTCAGGGTTCCGTTTTTGATGCGGAAATAGGCGATGATGCCGCGAAAGGAGTTAAATACAGAGTCGAAAATCATGGCCTGAAGCGGTGCTTCGGGATCGCCGACGGGGGCCGGCACGCGGTCGATCACGGCTTTCAGAATTTCAGCGACGCCCATACCGGTTTTTCCGCTGGCGGGAATCACATCTTCCGCCTTGCAGCCGATGAGTTCGATGATCTGATCGGTTACCTCTTCGGGCATGGCGCTGTCGAGGTCCATTTTGTTGAGGATGGGAATGATCTCGAGGTCGTGTTCGAGGGCGAGGTAGAGGTTTGAAATCGTCTGTGCCTGTATACCCTGTGTGGCATCCACGATGAGCAGGGCGCCTTCGCAGGCGGCGATGGATCGGGACACTTCGTATGAAAAATCGACGTGCCCAGGGGTGTCGATGAGGTTGAGTACGTACTTTTCGCCATCAAGCTCATAGTCCATCTGGATGGCGTGGCTCTTTATGGTGATGCCGCGCTCGCGCTCGAGGTCCATATCGTCGAGTGTTTGCTCCTGCAATTCCCTGTCGGAAATGGTACCGGTAAAATGCAAAAGCCTGTCGGCCAATGTGCTTTTTCCGTGATCGATGTGGGCTAT
>JBGTLS010000044.1:0-2177 GCA_041744015.1 Cryomorpha sp.
GGCGCTTATAAAGGTTATGAATAAGAAAAATATAAGTGATGACAAATATATTCAAGGGCATTATTCACGCGCATCTTGCCAAAAACAATCAGGAAATCGCATCTTTAACGGAAGTGGCGGATGTTAAAGGTCTGCTTGAAAAATTGTATCCGCTTCAACATGAAAAAGGCCTGATACGCATAGGTCCAAATGGTGATGGGGGATATTTGGTGCCTGACGATTTAGATGATATTCAGGCGTGCTTTTCGCCTGGGGTAGACAAGATCAGTGAATTTGAACTGTGGTGTCATAAAAAAGGAATGGAAATTTATTTGGCTGATAAATCAGTGGACGAGGTAAATCTGGATATCCCGAAAGATCAGTATGGTTTTATAAAAAAGTTTGTTGGCTGCACGAACAATGAAGACTACATCACGCTGGATGAATGGGTGAATGCAAGTATTTCAAATAAAACTTCAGATTTATTGTTGCAAATGGATATCGAAGGGGGCGAATATGATACCTTCATCAATGTTTCAGATAATTTAATGCAACGGTTTAGAATTATGGTCGTTGAGTTTCACAATATGCATAAATTATGGAATCCGGAGTTTTTTCGCATCGCTGAAATCGTTTTCAATAAAATTCTGCAGACGCACAGGTGTGTGCATATTCATCCAAATAATTGTTGGGGAATATTTACAACCAATGGCGTGGAAACTCCACCATTTTTAGAGTTTACTTTTATAAGAAAAGACCGCATAACGTCTACTGATTACGCGCGCAGTTTTCCACATCCATTGGATTACGACTGTAGCAGCGAGCCGCATATGGTTTTGCCGAAGGACTGGTATAAAAGTATGTGACCCCATTTATGATTTACGATTACTTCCCTTCGGTCAGTGAGCTCTCTCCTTCGTCGTTCGGTTGCCGATTTACGATTTACGATTTGAGCCTTATAGACTGATGATGATTGGGTTTCGGAAGGGGCAGGTCTGTAACTCGCTGCATAATGTCATGCCGAGTGGGGAAAATTTTCATTTACAGAAAGGCAATGACGGATAATGCAAGCTCCGGTGATTAAATTCCCTAGCTGGTGCTCCACTGGGCATACGCCCTGCGGAACCTTGATTAACAATGAATTATATCTGATGTGTAAAATCCGTCATTGGTAGGCACGAGGCATCTATATCCTTGAGATGTGAGATCCTTCACTCCGCAAAAGCTGCCTGCCCGCAGCAGGCGGGCGTTCTGAACTGAGCGAAGCGGTTTCACGACCGCAGGGAATAATGACATAATTAATTACTCCACTGACGCTTCGGTCAGTGTTTGCAACCTTCGCACTGGCATACACACAGGCTGGTCGTGAGCTATGCGCGCGTGTTTTCTTTTTATAGGTGCTTATCAGATCGCTTAGTTCCTGCGTCGCAGAGTTGAAAATTGAAATTGTCCGGACTGGGTTTCGGTATAATGGAACCGCCTGATAGCCAGCCTAAATATCGGACACCCCGTCACATCGAGTGTTTTTACCGTTTAGCAACTGTAGGTGAGGAACGAGCCGTACAGGTGCTTAATGGTAAAAATGAACTAAGCGAGGCACGGGCGCTCATGAGCACCGCAAAAGGCGGACACGTGCGAATAATCGAGATGGGAGAGATTTAATAGATAATTACTTCCCCTGACGCTCCGGTCTCCGCTCCGCTGGGCATGCGCCCTGACAGGATCGTCAGGGCGGGATATTAATTAATTCATCTCCATATATTTAGCTTCAATCAAATTTTTAAGATTCGATATGTGGGCATGCGCCCACTTCAAAAAGATTTTTCACGCCCTATAGTATGCAGTGGGCGAATGCCCAACGGAGATCCGGGAATTGAGATAAAACATTTATTATGACCGCCCTGACGATGCTTCGCATGTCCCTGACGATGCTTCGCATGTCAGGGCGCATGCCCAGCGGAGCGGGTTCCGCAGGCTGGTTCGCGGTACTCCACAAACAAAAATCCGGGATGGACATCCCTGAATGCAGTGAGATGAAAAGGCTGGATTTGGGGAGGAAATTGGCTGGTTTTGGGGAGGTAAGAAAGAATTCTACGGTGTACTTTTAGTTCAAATTAAATTGAATTCACCTTAAAGTATCAATCATCACGCGAACAAAATATCTCGTTCACTATCAACAAAGGACTGATTAATACACT
>JBGTLS010000045.1:0-14222 GCA_041744015.1 Cryomorpha sp.
TTTTGATTCTCATCTGGCAAAACCGGGATTTCGGACCCATGTGGGCTGCAGAAACCCAGGCCCGGTCAAAAGGTGTTGAACCCAAAAATTTGGCTAAAAAGTCGGTTGATATCAGTGAATTTGAACCCAAACCAGGCGTGAAACCCCGCTCTGTAAATGCCTTATTACCGGTTTTTATTGTTGTGTTTGGAACGGTGGCTGGCTTGCTCATCACGGGTTATTCACCTGAAGTATGGTCGGATAGTGAAATGGGTTTTGGTAAAAAACTGTCAACCACAGTCGGTCAGTCAGACTCCTATAGAGCCTTGTTATGGTCGTCAATGGGGGCGCTTATAGTGGCCATTTTGATCACCGTTGCCCAGAAAATTATGACGTTTACGGAGGCTGTTGAAACCAGCATCGATGGTTTCAAAACCATGATCAATGCGGTTATTATTCTGATTCTCGCCTGGTCACTCGCAGCGGTCACTGCCGAAATGCATACCGCAGATTACCTCGCTCAGCTGGCCACGGGTAATATCGCAGCCTGGACCATCCCGGCCATCACTTTTCTTATTTCGGCCGTGGTATCTTTTTCCACAGGTTCTGCCTGGGGTACGATGGCCATCGTATATCCGCTCATGCTACCGCTTACCTGGCAATTGTCCATCAGCACAGGAACAGATCCAGACATAGCCCTGGCTTTATTTTACAATGTCACATCCTGCGTTCTCGCAGGTGCCGTGCTAGGCGATCACTGTTCGCCCATCAGCGATACCACCATACTCAGCTCCCTTGCCACGCAGTGCGATCATATTGATCACGTTCGAACACAAATGCCATATGCGATTACTGTTGGTTTGGTGGCGGTAATTCTCACAACGGCTTCAGCTGCTCTTGCGGTACCCTGGTATTTGAGTTTTCCCCTCGGAATTGCCCTGCTCTTTGGTGTGGTGCGCCTTTTCGGCAAAATCGTTCCCGGAAATCATGTCACCGTCTGACGCTGGCACCACCAATACCGGAAGCAAAGTGAGGTCGAAAAGCAATGCGAACATCAGGGTAAGCGTCACAAATAATCCAACAAAAAAAGTACTTTGAAAGGAGCTGAAACAGAGTGAAATAAATCCTCCAAAAAGTATAATACTCGTCAGTATCAACGCTTTTCCTGTATGTACAAAAGCATGGTTCATCGCTACCTTTCGGGAAAAGCCTTTTGATAACTCAAGCCTGAACCTGCTCAACAGGTGAATGGTGTCATCCACCGCAATTCCAAATGCAATCGTGAATATGATACTGGTACTCATTTTCAGATCGATTCCCGTGGCTGACATCACAGCCGAAACAGCCAGAAGCGGTAATAAATTGGGCATCAGCGCATAGAGTACCATTTTGAAAGATTGGAACATGAATCCCATAATCAAGGCGATGAGGAGTATCGCAGCACCAAGTCCTTTTGCCAGACTCATGGCGATGTTTTGATTGGTGCGGTCAATCAAAGTCCCTGTTCCGGTAACTTCAAACACAAAATTTTCGTCCAGATTTTCAGCATCAATAAAGGCCATGAGTTCGCGGTTTTTGCGCTCAAATACCTGGGCTCCCCAATCTCCAACGCGGCCGAAAATCCGGCCATGCCTTCCTGTTTCATCAAGCACCAAATCCATCTTGCCGTTTTTTCGAATGCGCTCTATGTCGCGAAGATTATTTCTCCATTCAGCCGGATTTGAAGGAAGGCTGTAAAAGGCATTTCGACCTGCATTTCCCGATCGGTTCATTTCTTTAACGAAAGTGAGCGGAGAAGTAAGGGCTCTGGCACCATAGGAGGTTTCCAAATAATTTTCCAGTTTCTCGATTTGAATCAGATTTTCAGGAGAGAGAATTTCCGAATCTTCATTCTTCATTTTGAAGCCGATTTCAAAGGGTCGCACACCAGAAAAGTATTTGTCGAAAAAAGTAAAATCCTTCCGGAGTTTCTCTCCCGGGCGAAGATCTTCCAAAAGGAAATTGTTGATACCCAACTGACTCGTAAATCCAATAAAAGTCAAAGCCGCGATACCAGTGATGATATAGATTTTTCGCCTTTGACGGAGGATGGGTAAAAAGGATTTTTGAAGCATTCGTTCCCAAACACTGTTTCGGGAATGGGCCAGCGTTTTCGAGGGAAGGGGAGAAAGAACAAGCCAGGCCGGCATGAGGGTAATGGAAATGAGAAAAGCCGCGAGAACACCGGCTGCCGTAAGCAAACCAAATTCCTGTAGCGCCGGGATGCCGGTAAAATATAATGAGGAAAAACCAATGGCCGTGGTAACACTGGTCAGCAGAGTAGCCAGTCCGGTATCAAAAACCATTTCTTTCAAAGCCGCCATTTTGTCTAAACCCCGCCGCAATTCTTCCAGATATCTGGAATACAAATGCACGGCATCACTCATCCCGACCACAAATATGACGGGAGGCAACATGGTGAGCAGAATACTAATGCCCCTCCCCGATAAATTTAAAATCCCGATACTCCATATCACTGCCAGCAACACCGTGCACAAGGGAATCAATACACCCCGAAAACTTCGAAAAACGGCATATAGCAGTCCGATAATAAATATCAACGAGATACCCATGAACAACGCGAATTCGTTCTGGATTTTTTTGATGTAAACCACCTGACCCAGTGATCTGCCAGCGAGGTGAATCCCATCAAAATCATATTTTGCCAGTACCACATCCAGGGCTGTGGCGAGGGTATCGCTTTTGTTTTTGCTGAGCTCTCTTTTGGTAGCGAGTAGGATGCTGACAGCAGCCGTGTCGCGCGAAAAAATATTGCTGATTAAAGAGGGGTCATTGAATACCCTCAGGGAATCTGCTTCCCGGTTTCCCGTAAGGAGTGGCCTTTTGAAAAGTGCACCCGTGAGCGGTTCACGCACCTGATATGAGATGTTGGTGGGAGAAGTGACGTTTTCCACAAATGGAATTTCCGAGAGGTCGGCGGAAAGCAATTCTACTTTTTGGAGAAATCCCTTATCAAATGCCCCGGAATGTGAAACCAATCCGATGAGCACAAAATCATTGTCACTTCCAAATACGGTTTTGTGGTTTTCGAAATACTGCGTAGCCTCCTCGTCGTGTTTAAAAAACTTATCAAAATTGTAATCGAAAAAAGTATCAGGCAGGGTCGAACCGAGCCAAACGGAAATCGCGCCAACTGCAATCAATACATAAATAGCGCGCGTTTTTTTCATGTATGCGAAAGTCGTTCAAAAAACCACAAAAGGCCCCGAATGTTGAAGAATTATTGCGAATAATCAGCAGGCCCCTTTTTCGGGAAGAGGATCAGAAATGTTGGCACAAAAAAAAGCCCGACGATATGCGCCGGGCTCTTTCACTTATATACTGAATTGAATATTACTTCTCTTCTTTTACTTCTTCGAAGTCTACATCGGTTACTTCCTCATCTGCTTTGCCGTTTTGTTGACCGGCATCGTTTCCTGGAGCACCTTGTTGTTGCTGACCTGCGCCGTACATTTCTGCTGAAGCAGCCTGAAATACAGTGTTCAGTTTTTCCATTCCGCTTTCGATGGCAGGAATATCCTGTACTTCGTGGGCTTTTTTGAGTTCAGCAAGCGCATCTTCGATCGGCTGCTTTTTATCAGCAGGGATTTTATCTCCAAATTCTTTCAATTGTTTTTCCGTTTGGAAAATCAATGAATCTGCTTTGTTAAGTGTTTCCACACGCTCTTTGGCTAGTTTGTCAGACTCGGCATTGGCTTCAGCTTCCTGTTTCATTCGCTGGATTTCCTGTTCTGTCAATCCACTCGAAGCCTCAATCCGGATGCTCTGCTCTTTTCCTGTCGCTTTGTCTTTGGCAGACACATTCATGATACCATTCGCATCGATATCAAATGCCACTTCAATTTGCGGCATACCGCGCGGTGCTGGTGGAATGTCAGTAAGCTGAAACCGTCCAATCGAACGATTTCCTGCCGCCATCGGACGCTCACCTTGTAGCACGTGAATGTCTACAGAAGGTTGATTGTCTGAAGCCGTTGAGAAAGTTTCCGACTTTTTGGTTGGAATCGTAGTATTGGCGTCGATGAGTTTGGTGAAAACACCACCCATTGTCTCGATACCGAGCGACAGAGGTGTAACATCAAGCAACAATACATCTTTCACTTCTCCGGTCAAAACACCACCCTGGATAGCAGCTCCAATAGAAACCACTTCATCCGGATTTACCCCTTTTGAAGGTTCTTTGCCGAAGAAATTTTTCACAGCTTCCTGTACTGCAGGAATTCGTGTAGAACCACCAACGAGGATTACTTCATTGATATCCGACTTGCTCAATCCAGCTGCTTTTAGCGCTTTCTCGCAAGGTTCGATGGTTTTCTTGATCAGGTGATCACAAAGTTGCTCGAATTTCGCACGGCTAAGTGTTTTCACAAGGTGTTTTGGTACACCGTCAATCGGCATGATATAAGGCAGATTGATTTCTGAAGTAGCTGTGCTCGACAATTCAATTTTGGCTTTTTCTGCGGCGTCTTTCAAACGTTGCAGCGCCATTGGATCTTTTGAAAGATCAACTCCGTTGTCTTTTTTGAATTCGTCTACCAACCAGTCGATAATGATGTGGTCAAAGTCGTCTCCTCCAAGGTGTGTATCTCCATCTGTTGAAAGCACTTCGAATACACCGTCTCCAAGCTCGAGGATAGATACGTCGTGCGTACCACCACCAAGGTCAAAAACGACCACTTTTATATCTGATGATTTTTTGTCTAACCCGTAAGCCAGTGCCGCAGCAGTTGGTTCGTTGATGATCCGGCGCACTTTCAGGCCGGCAATCTCACCTGCTTCTTTGGTGGCCTGACGCTGAGCGTCATTAAAATATGCAGGCACCGTAATAACCGCTTCAGTTACCGTAGTTCCCAAAAAGTCTTCGGCAGTTTTCTTCATTTTCTGAAGAATAATGGCAGAAATTTCTTGTGGGGTATATTGACGATCATCTATTTGTACCCGGGGAGTGTTGTTGTCTCCTTTTACCACTTTATATGGCACACGTGCCGCTTCTTTTTGCACTTCCGCGAAAGAAGCACCCATGAAGCGTTTGATCGATGATATAGTTTTTTCCGGATTGGTAATGGCCTGACGTTTTGCAGGATCTCCTACTTTGCGTTCGCCACCTTCCACAAACGCGACGATGGACGGCGTAGTACGCTTTCCTTCGCTGTTTGATATGACCACCGGCTCGTTACCTTCCATCACAGACACACAGGAGTTGGTTGTTCCAAGGTCGATTCCGATAATTTTACTCATGTTTTTTGTTTTTGAAGTTTCTTTGTTGTCTCCACGTTGTCAATGATGGTGCCAATGGAGAAATGACTTCAAAAAAAGAATGTTTGACACTTTTTATGTCAAATACGGTGACAAAACGACAGTTTTACGGACAGACAGTTCCGCAGTTGTATTCAGTCCCTGTCCAGGTCACACAGTAACAAGGTCCCGAAGTGTAAATACCTGTCGACAATTGAGCGAGACTGGGTTCGGTCAGGTAAATGATCCGGACTATGCGGGCCCTCGACGCAAACAGACCTATCGCTCCCCCGGATATATTGGTGAATTCGGAAAGTACAGGAACCAGCTGACTTACAGGTTGAGCAACGGAAAGATATGTTGAAAAATCCTGATTGGCGGCAGACAAAACATATTCCAGATGATGGATTCGAATTCGCTGCACATTGGGGATGGCCCGAAATTTTGCCCCGGCAAATTCGTACCAGTTTCGGCTTCCAAAAGCGATATTGGTAAGACCCGAAGTGGTATTGTCCCGTGAATCAATTCTGTAGTCAAAAAACTCGTTAAACGCTGTCGTTCCATCTGTGAAATCCACATCGTACACCACCCTCAGGTCGGCTTCATATCTTCCGGCTGTCGGATGACGATCATATCTGAAATTCTGACTGCGAAATGCACCCTGACCTGCCGTCACATAGAAATCGGATTTGGCAATTACTGAACCGGCCACGGGTACGACTATAGATGAAGTGTTTACGAGTGGAAAAATTGATTCGGCTGTATAAGTTTCACCTGCAGCAATCACTGCCATTTCAAAATGGGGTCGCACTCCGACAGTACTCCTGACCGCAGCTTCTTCGGCCGGTGTCAACAAAGTTTCAGATGTGTAGTAAAAGCGTACCATGGTGTTATAAAATGCTCCCGGATTCCGAAAGGGCTTTTCGATCGCTTCAAGTTCAAAAGAATCAACCACGACATTGCCTGTTTTCTTGATGATCCAACCATGAACTTCTCCCAACGGGTATTCCACAGAATCTTTGATCCCGGCATACAGGTTGTTGTCCCCTTCACCCAGATAAGTTTTGTTTATTCTGAAAAACTGCGTGTCAGCTTCAAAATCGAGCACGCCATAAATGATTGGCGTTACCTTATATGGGGCAAGCAAATCGACTTCCGTTTCACAACGCGTAAAAAGAAGTGTACATGAAATCAATAAAAGAGCAAAAAGTGAAGAGCTAATTTTTCGAAGCATAGATTAAACTTAAACGGAGGCAAATGTAAAACAATATGCGCTATCAAATAAGCCGGTTTTACCTTCGGTCGAGGTACTGATTCCTGCGGTAGGAATCCCCGCTTGTGCGCGATCGTTTGCCCACCGAAATATAATTCATACGTTTGATCTCTAATTTCCTTTCAATATGTCGATACATTCACAGGTGAAACGCGTCACTACGCATACCCTTCAGGAAATGAAGGGGCGTGGTGAAAAAATTGCGATGCTGACTTCTTATGACTTCTCCATGGCACGTATCGTCGATGAAGCCGGGGTGGATGTGATCCTCGTGGGCGATTCCGCATCGAATGTTATGGCTGGTCACGAAACCACCCTGCCTATTACCCTTGATCAGATGATTTACCATGCTTCTTCTGTGGTTCGTGCTGTGAAACGGGCGCTGGTGGTGGTCGATCTGCCATTCGGAGCGTATCAGGGAAACAGCAAGGAAGCACTGACATCTTCCATCCGCATTATGAAAGAAAGTGGGGCGCACGCCGTAAAACTCGAAGGCGGATTTGAAATTCGCGAAAGTGTGGAGCGCATTCTGTCAGCTGGTATTCCGGTGATGGGCCACCTTGGGCTCACTCCCCAGAGCATTTATAAATTTGGGACTTATACGGTCAGGGCAAAAGAAGAAGAGGAAGCGGAAAGATTGATGAGCGATGCCCGACTTCTTACAGATATTGGTTGTTTCAGCATCGTGCTTGAAAAAATACCCGCTTCTCTGACTGAGAAAGTGTCAACCACCATCGAAATTCCTACGATTGGTATCGGAGCTGGCAACAAAGCCGATGGTCAGGTGCTCGTGGTGCACGATCTTTTGGGAATCACCAATGAATTCAATCCGCGATTTCTCCGCAGATACCACAACCTTTACGAAGAGATGAAAGGCGCTGTCGAACATTATGTAAAAGACGTGCGTGACCGCGAATTTCCCAATGAAAAAGAACAGTACTGATGGGCGGGAGCTCAGTGTCAAATCTCGATGTCTTGTATGAAGACAACCACATCATCGCCATTAATAAACGCCCGTCGGATATCGTTCAGGGCGACAAGACAGGTGATACACCACTCAGCGAAATAGTAAAGGCGTGGTTGAGAAAAAAGTACGACAAACCGGGCAATGTATTCACTGGCGTGGTTCATCGCATTGATCGTCCTGTGAGTGGAGTAGTGCTTTTCGCAAAAACGAGCAAAGCCCTGGCCCGGTTGAACGCCCAGTTCAAAGAAAAGGATATCCAGAAGACGTATTGGGCCTGTGTGCATGGTCAACCCGATTTGCAGGAAGGCACACTGCTTAATTTCCTGATAAAAGATCAGGCAAAAAACAAATCCCGGGTTACTTCGGAACGCACCGCCGGAGCCAAAAAGGCTGAGTTGAAATACACCATGCTGGCTCGGTCCGACCGGTATACTTTGGTTGAAGTCGAACCAAAAACAGGACGCCACCACCAGATACGTGTGCAACTTTCTGCGGCGGGTTATCCCATCAAGGGGGATCTGAAATACGGTGCTCAGCGAAGCAATCCAGACGCTTCTATCCACCTCCACGCGCGCAAAGTTAAATTCATGCATCCGGTGTCCCGCGAAATGATGGAAATCAAAGCCCCACCTCCCTCCGACGCAATTTGGGACCATTTTGCCCGTTTGGATTTGTAATGCGCTTCGTTTCTCTGCTATCTCTTTTTCTTATTTTTTTGCCCCTGACTTTTTTTGGCCAGCTCGATGGTTTTTTGTCCAGTCAAAATGCTGCACAATCGGGTAATCACATCGATCTCAACTGGTCGATCGCCCTGGGAAATACCTGTATAGGTACGACAGTGGAACGGTCAATCAATGACAGACCTTTCGCGGAAATATATGGCATAGGTGGTATATGCGGTTCGCCCGATCGGGAAGAAGTGTACCGCTACCGCGATGAAAATCTCACAGAAAGCGGCAACTATGTTTACCGGTTGAGTTTTGGAAACCTGGGATTTATTTTGCTCCCGGTTTTTTTCGTGGAGGTGTGGGAGGCAGGTTTGGCCGTATATCCCAATGCAGGGGAGAGAAGTCATACATTGCGTGTCGAAAACTTTTCGGGCGATTATGAAGTGGAGATTTATCACACATCCGGTGCTTTGATGTTTTCGCAAAAGATTCGCGGACAACGTGAAACATCTATTCCCTCTTCGTCCTGGCAAACGGGTATCTATGTTATTATTTTCCGCTCGGCAAATTCCGTGGTCAATCAGAAGTTTGCGATTTACCGATAGATATCAAGGAAGAATCTCAGCTTATTTTGCAGGATTGTAGAGGATCCGCTTTCGTGAGATGAATAGAATTTACTGATCGCACAAACGCCAAACATTCAAGACATTGTGACAGTTATTTTGTATACATCGGTGTCATTTTGGCCGAAAGTTTGAAACGAATCTGCAATTTTTTCCGAAAAAATCGGGTGGTATTTGCTTTGTGACATTGTGTTCGAAACCTTAAAAAATAAAAAGTCATGTCACTCGTAAAATTTAACACAGCAAGACCAACAACCGATCCTTTCAACGCCATTTTCAATGATTTTTTTGAAGGTGAAATTTTTCCCCGGAAAACAAATGGAATGAGAAATTCCTCTCTTCCCGCTGCCAACATTAAAGAAGCTGAAAATGCCTACCACGTAGAGTTGGCTGCTCCGGGTATGAAAAAAGATGATTTCAAAATTGAACTGGATGAAAACCTGCTTACTATTCGCACCGAAAAAACGGAGGAGCACAACGAGGAAAATGAGCGATACACCAAACGCGAATTCAATTACACTTCATTCGTACGCTCATTTCGCCTGCCGGAAGAAGTGAATCAGGAAGAAATTTCCGCCTCTTATGAAAATGGAATTCTCCGGTTGTCCATTCCAAAACTGGCTGAAGCAAAGAAAAACAAACGTGAAATTTCTGTAAAATAAATCCTGCAGTCAATCAGAGATATCAAAGGTGCGGATAATGTGTTCGCACCTTTTTTCTGAAATAAACTTTGAATAAAACCAACCTGACCCGCTTTAATAAATCGTAATTTTCCACTCTGATCGGAGCGCATCTGATCACCATATCTGCTACCATGGATTACAAAGATTATTATAAAGTACTTGGCGTCGACAAGGGCGTTTCTCAGGCCGATCTCAAAAAGAAATACCGAAAACTCGCAGTCGAATTCCATCCTGATAAAAATCCTGGCAATTCAAAAGCTGAAGCCAGATTTAAGGAAATCAGCGAGGCTTATGAAGTGCTCGGCGATGCCGATAAGCGAAAAAAATATGATGAGCTCGGAAGCAACTGGCAGCAATATGCCCAATACCAAAACCAAGGTGGAGGCAGGAGATCCTATCAATCGGATGGGTATGATGATCCATTTGGTGGAGGGGGTTTTTCCGATTTTTTCAACGCTTTTTTTGGCGGTGGTGGAGGTTCTTTTGGCGGAAGCCAACGCCGTCCGCGACAAGCCAATACCCAGGCTACGCTGGCGTTGAGCTTTGATGAAGCGCTGAACGGGGTGGCCAAACTGGTGGATTTGAATGGAGAGAAGATCAGGCTGACCATTAAGCCAGGTGCCTATGACGGACAGAAGTTGAAAGTAAAAGGCAAAGGTCTCCAGGGTGGGGATTTGCTCCTCACACTCTCAGTTCAAAGGCCGCCTGGTGTGGAGATCGAAGGACTGAATATAATTGAAAAAGTCACCATCGATTTGTATACAGCCGTGCTTGGTGGAAAAATCAACATGAACACAGTACGCGGCAAAATCGCCTTGCCCATCGCGAGCGGTACCCAACCCGGGAAAAAACTTCGGGTGAAAGGCAAGGGGATGCCAAATCCCACAAAAGCCGGAGAATTTGGCGATCTCATTGTGGAGGTGCAGGTGACAATCCCCACAAATCTTACTGAGGAACAGCAAAAGATGTTTGAGAGCCTGCGCGGAAAAATGGCTTAAATCAAGGCTGTTTTACAAGCTTTACCACTGTTGGATGTTCCGAATCAGGATCAATCATTTCTATATCCTCAAGCGATAATTAATCCGGGTTTATTTTCCAGCGGAATGCAAAAAATAAATCAGAGGGTGAAATAAAAGTCTTCGCTTTTGTAATCCTGATAGCGCTGCTTGTCGAATGTGAAATAGCGTGCAGGTTTGTGGGGCACTCCGATCTGTTTTTCCTTGAGAGGAACGAGAAAACTCATTTTGAGAATTTTTCTTCGGAAATTGCGCTTGTCCAGCTCGGTACTAAGTATGGCTTCGTAGAGTTTCTGTAGCTGACCGAGGGTGAATTTTTCCGGAAGGAGCTCAAAACCCAAAGGCTGATACTTACTCTTAAACTTTAGTTCGCGAAGGGCAGATTCAATAATGGTTTCATGATCAAATCCGAGTTCGGGAAGTTGGGCAATGTCGTGCCAAACGGCATCGCGGGCGAAACTGCTCGCGTGTATTTCGTAGTGATCTGCTCTGATCAATGAGTAGTACGCCACAGTAATTACTCTGGCATCCGGCTGGGCACGGATCGATCGGATCCATTCGAGGTCGGAGGCTTTGCTGAGTCGTTCGGGATCACCAAAAGAGCCGAATTGTTCCAGAAATATGTTTTCCAACCCGGTTAGTTCCTTGAGTACCCTTTGGGCGGCTTCGTCGAGGTTTTCGTCTTCGCGGATGAGATTTCCCGGAAGTGCGTAGATTTTTTCCTGTCCTGGCAGGTGTTGACCGCGATCGATGAGCAATACCTTTAATCTTTCGCCATCAAATCCAAAAATCACGCAGTCGACCGAGACATTGGGATTGTATTTGGCTTCAGCACCATTGTGTTTTGACATTTCCGAGAGTAAGTAGGTTGATGGAGTAGTGGGCAAAAATATTAATTAATTCTTGTTTCTTTGTAGCTTACTAAGTGTTCTTATCACACTTTAATTAAAATCGACTATACCATCTATGACCGACATTCGCAAAATTGCCGTTTTTACTTCAGGAGGAGATGCTCCGGGAATGAATGCCGCCGTGCGTGCCGTGGTTAGAACTGCAATCTATAACAATCTGCGCGTCGCGGGAATTTACCGCGGTTATCAGGGGCTTATCGAAGGGGATATTGAAGAACTTTCTGCCCGCTCTGTAAATCAGATATTACAAAGAGGCGGTACCATTATTAAATCTGCACGGAGCAGGGACTTTCGTGAAAAAGAAGGCCGCGCAAGGGCTTTTGAAAAACTCAAATCGAACGGCATTGACGCCCTTGTGGCTATCGGTGGGGATGGAACTTTTGCCGGAGCGCATATTTTCAACAAAGAATTTAATTTTCCCATCATAGGGATCCCGGGTACGATCGACAACGATTTGATCGGGACGGACTATACCATTGGTTTTGATACGGCACTGAATACAGTGATCGACGCTGTTGATAAAATCCGGGATACCGCGGCTTCTCACAACCGGCTGTTTTTTGTCGAGGTGATGGGTCGCGATGCCGGATTTATTGCGGCACATGCTGGTGTGGCTTCCGGTGCGTTGGCCATTCTCATTCCCGAGCGGGAAATGACGATCGATCAACTTATTGAACGTTTGGCGGAAGCCCGGCGACAGAATAAAACTTCCAGCATTGTTATTGTGGCTGAGGGAGGTAAGAGCGGAAATGCCACCGAAATAGCAAAGATGGTGCAGGAAAAAGTTCCATTTTACGACACCAGAGTCACCATACTGGGCCATATTCAACGCGGAGGCAGTCCGAGTTGTTTTGACCGTAATCTTGCAAGCCGCTTAGGGGTGGCTGCTGTTGAGTCTCTGCTCGCTGGCAAACGGGACAGAATGGTGGGTATGATCAATCAAAAAATCGTGTTGACAACTTTCAAAAAAGCCATTGAGTCCAAGCTTAAAATCGATCCTGAGATGTTGCGTATAGCCGACATTCTCTCCATGTAACCATCCAACAAATTTTTGCAGATATGATACTCATTGCAGACAGCGGATCTACCAAGTGCGACTGGAGACTCGTAAGCGGGAACAGCGATTACACTGATTTTAAGTCGGTTGGTATTAATCCCTATTTTCATAACGAAGCCTTCATCGAAGGTGAATTGGGGAAAGTGAGTGAACTCATAGCCAACGCTGAAAAAGTGAAAGCTGTATTTTTTTACGGAGCGGGATGTTCCTCCCCGGAGCTAAAACGCATCGTTGACAATGCTTTGGGCAATGTCTTTCCAAAAGCACAGATATACGTTGATCATGACCTCGTGGCAGCTGCGTTTTCGGTGTACGAAGACGAGCCCTGCATTGCGTGCATCCTTGGCACCGGATCCAACTCATGCCATTTTGATGGGGACATCGTGCGCGAAGAAGTGCCGGCCCTGGCATATATTCTCGGAGATGAAGGAAGTGGAAGTTATTTTGGCAAAAAATTACTGGCAGCTTTTCTTTATAAAAAACTCCCCGAATCTATGCGGGAAGGCCTGATCACAGAGTTTGGTTTGAACAAAGATGTGATCATGGATCGCGTGTATATGAAACCCCATGCCAATGTGTATCTCGCCAGTTTTATGCGGTTTATCACGAGTTTCAAACATGAAAAATGGGTGCAGGATACCATCAGGGAAGGTCTCGGCCAATTCCTTGACGTCCATGTAATGTGTTACAGGGATTACAAAACCGTAAAATCCAATTTTATCGGTTCCGTGGCATTCTTCCATGAAGATATTCTCAGGGAGGAGGCCACCAAACGGGGTATCCGAATCGGGAATATCATGAAAAAACCCCTCGAAGGTTTATACGAATACCACGTCAAAAATTACTTCGGAAAAATAACATTTTAAGATGTCTCAAAAAGCCGATATCAAAGCCTGTCTCTTCGATCTGGACGGGGTCATCGTGGATACTGCGAAGTATCACTATCTGGCATGGCGCAGGCTTTGCAACGAACTCGGTTTCGATTTGTCGGAAGAAGAAAACGAATCCCTCAAAGGTATCAGCCGGGCAGAATCTCTCGACATACTTTTGAAAAAGGGTGGAGTCTCCCTTGCCGCAAGCGAAAAACAAAATCTGATGGCCCGCAAGAACGGCTGGTACCTGGACTACGTTGATACCATGAAATCCGATGAAATCCTGCCGGGCGTAATGGGTTTTTTGAAATTATTAAAAGCTTCCGGTAGAAAAATGGGTTTGGGCTCAGCCAGCAAAAATGCCCTGCCGATTCTCGAAAAAATAGGCGTCATGCCCTATTTCGATGTGGTGATTGACGGCAACAAGGTCACCAAAGGCAAGCCCGATCCCCAAACATTTCAACTGGGTGCCGCGGCTCTTGAAATTCTTCCGCAAAATTGTGTGGTGTTTGAAGATGCCGGAGCAGGCATCGAAGCTGCGCTGGCAGGTGGCATGTATGCGATCGGTGTGGGCGACAGTGCAGTATTGGCAGGAGCGCATTTGGTGATTCCCGGTTTTGATGGTATAGGTCTTGACATATTTAATAAACTCTGAATTTCATGAAAAAGCACTACGAAGAAGATCCCTGGCGAATAGTTGAAGAAGGATTTCACCCCGACATGCAGCGGTCTTCGGAAAGCATTTTTAGCCTGGGTAATGGCCGGATGGGACAGCGCGCCAATTTTGAAGAAGATTATTCCGGTGAAACCCTTCAGGGAAATTATGTGGCCGGCGTGTATTATCCCGACAAAACCCGCGTTGGCTGGTGGAAAAACGG
>JBGTLS010000046.1:0-2181 GCA_041744015.1 Cryomorpha sp.
CTTGTTATACCGCAATTGAATGGTTGTACTTTTATTGGTGTGAAAACCGATGGAGCCTCTCTTGGATTGGTCGGAGTGTAGTACCTGTATACGATCTGTTGGGTGGATGTACCAGATACCCTGAAATCATGATGAAAGGCAATAGACGTATTACTATGACTAAACCTGTTGCCTGCAGGAATTCCCTCTACAGTATTACAGTGTCCTTGTTCGTCACTGACAGTTCCGGATGTCACCCAAATATCTGAAGAATAAACAGGTGATGTAAAAGTATTGCATTTAAACAAAAGACCCTGATCAAAAAATGGATTGAGCGCATTTGTTCCAGCAGTTCGTATTCCATGATATAAGTCATCAAAGAAATTCCGATAGATCTCATTTTTTGCCGTACCCGAGTTGTTTATATATATCCCTGAATTTGATCTGTTACCCTGCTGTGCAACTGATCTGAAAAAATTATTTTCCACCAGATATCCGGTACAAGCCGTCATAGAAAGTCCTATCCCTTGATTCAATTGTATGTTATAATTATTGTCCAGAATTTCCGGATTGTTATATCCAGATAATCGAGTTGCAATATATTGTCCGGTGAATACCGCATAGTTCACATATACAGTTCGATTCGAAACACTGGAAACACAATCGAAACCAATATATAAATTATTGTATTCCGAACGGTAAATCGTGCCCCCGACGCATCCAAACGTCCCATTAGAGCAGAACCAGCTTTCTCTAACGCGTGAATTTGCAACATAAACACCTGTTCCTCGATTCGAACTTGAAAAGCTGGTAGGCGATTGATTTTCATATTTATTGGCATAGAGATACAGGCCGCTCAATCCATTCACATGAATATGATTTATTGGATTGGCTGGTGTAAGGGTTAAAAAATCTGCCGTGGTGTAAAAATGTGACCTTTCAATATTGCTCAGGGTGTACAACTCAGTGCCACCACTCAGTCGAACGTATGGAGCGAAATGAACACCTTTGATATTGTCCTTAAACTGACTGTTTTTCACTATAACGACACCACCACCACGCGTTTGATCATTTAAATTTCCCGCAAGAACGCCAATTCTTGCATATTCGATTTTGCTGTCGTTTAACATGGTAAACCGACCCTGCCTGGTGGCTCCACTGGTTGATTGTGGAAAGCTGGCATTTCCATCCACAATCACACCTTGCCAGAAATCCTTTTCGCAATCTTCACCACCAGGAATACCACAACTCGAAAAGCCTGATCCATCCCTGCAGGTCTGATCCGATGTAAAAGTTGTGCCATTCAGTGTAAGTCTTCCACCATTCAAAATCCCATCTCCCCGCTCAATGACTACTTTGGCATCGGGATCAAATTTAAAGATCATATTGTTGATTGTAATATTTGCTCCGGCTTTAATACGAAGCTCATCAGTTATCCTGACTACTTGACCGGTACCGCCATTTATAGGATTGCTCCCTTGAGTCCAGGTTTGGGTTAGACTGGTTTGAAAATTATGCGCATCTCCACCCCAGCGGGAACAACATTCGCAGCTAAATGAAGCCAAATCAGGGTAAGTCATGTCCAGCTGTTCAGGAAGTAAATATCGGAATAGAAAAGGATAGGAGGCGCTTAAAGGATCGAGACCCAAGGCATTACCGTATCCTGATGTAATTTGCTGAAACTGAGAATTAAAACTCAGACTAATAGGATTAGATATATTTCCTAGTTCACCAATATAATTGTCGGATGCCAAATAGAGTTTTGAGTTCGAGATTTCTATAAAAGACTTTCTAAATGCTTCTATACCAGTTAAAGTTGGCAGCGATACGAAAGAATTGGATTGAAGATCATATACATCAAGGGCATTTGGCAAACTACTTGAAGCGATATGTGTGATATAGATATATCTGCCACTTGGATCAAATTCCAAACCCGTTGGCTCAACTGAATTACCCGGCAAATCACCCAATGGCACGGACTCATACGAATTTGAAATTACTTCCCCTGAGTTTGCATCGATATCAAATACTCCAATATTGTATGTATTGGCCAGCGATGGCGATTCTGTGGGAATGGCTATTCTGAAATTGCCATTGCTAAGTTCAATCAACTCCATCTCACTACGAATGCGGGAATACTGGTTGGTGTTTTGAACTGTATAGACGTAATTATCATACTCCAGGCCTTCTGTGGTCAGCTTA
>JBGTLS010000047.1:0-7236 GCA_041744015.1 Cryomorpha sp.
CCTGCTTAAAAATAATCTGAGCGAACTGATCGTTGGAAGGTTGGAAGAGGAAAATGTCTCGAAGGATATTTATAAAAGTATTGAGAAAATAGAGGGTTGGATTCAAGAGCCCATAACGGAGATTAACAATATTGATGTTGAATCAATCACCGCATATATCTCCGGAATTCCAATGGGGAAAGTGCGGTCTGGTGAGGGAGATAAAATTCAAAATGCGAAAGAAATCATCTCAAAAAGAGTTGTTGGGCAAGATCATGTGGTAGAATCCGTTACAAAGAGTCTAAAAACTTTTCGTGCCAACCTCAAGGAGGCGGCTGAGCCCGGAGCGATATTCTTTTTCACCGGGCCGACCGGGACTGGAAAAACGGAACTTGCCAAGGCTATAGCGGAATTGTTATTTGATGATGAAAATGCCATGCTCCGCTTTGATATGTCGGAATTTCAGGAGTCCCATTCCGTGGCCACACTGCTGGGAGCACCACCTGGCTATGCAGGCTATGATGAAGGTGGAATCCTGGTGAACAATGTTCGCAGAAATCCATATTCCGTGGTTCTCTTTGATGAAATTGAAAAGGCACATCCTGATATATATGGAATTTTCCTGCAGATGCTAACGGATGGGAGACTTCAGGATAAGCAGGGAAAACTTGCCGATTTTTCCAATACCATTATCATTTTCACTTCCAATGCCGGAGCCCATGAAATGGTTGAAATGTTTAATCAGGGCAAACATCCGAGTGGTGATGAACTCAAAGAGATTCTCAGATCTACTGGTCACTTTAAAGATGAATTTTTGGGAAGAGTTGATTCGCAGATATTGCCTTTTAAACCAATTTCAGAAGATGTTGCCCGGCTTATACTGGATATTCACTGCGGCAAGTTTATCAAATTATTGAAAAAACAACACAGTGTTGAACTCATAATTAAAGAGGATGTGAAAGATCATCTTCTAAAAATTGGATTTAGTCCTGTTTACGGTGCAAGACCATTAAGGAACGCGATCAAGAGTTTTTTAACACCGCCAATGGCTGAAAAAATCATTGTTGGGGAAATTGGTCAGGGGGATCATGTAGAACTTGGGATGGATAACGAATACCTCACCTGGCATATCAATTCTGTCAAAACCGAACTCGTATGATGGATATATTAAATAGAAATCAAAGACGAAGTGCTGTGTGGCGGATTGCTGCGCTGCTGGGTCTGATCATTGCCATTTTTCTTACGGTAATAATTTCCATGCAACGGTCTTATAGCAATCAGGGGAGCGGGCAAATTGAAATATTGCGGGACAGTTTGTTAGCGCAAGGAATCCAGTCTGCTGCCACTATTAACTGGCTTGTTCTGGATACTGTACGCCTGAGCATGGAAATCCAAGCATTAAAAAGCAATGATGCAGCACAGAAAGAAATTGAAGAGTTGAAGGAAGAAGTTGAAAAACAGAAGAACAAGTTAGAGCGCAAAGAATTAAGTCTCGAAAAATGCTTTGAAGATTTGACTAAGTGCGAGACGGCATTAAAGAATAAACCATGATTAACAATTTAAATAACCAAAGATGGCAGTTAGATATGATATGATCGGGCCGGTTGATGAGCCCGAAGAAACAAATAGTGGACTGGTACTATTACCAACCAACAACACCTTAATGGTCTTACCACTAAAAGGGGATAAAGGTCCGCGGATGCCCGAAGAAATTCCAACGGAATTTTTGAAAAGCACAGAAGATGTGATGTCCTATATCCGACCTGTGGTAAAAGTGAACATTAAAACAGGCAATCCAGAGAATCCTGAGTCGTCTGAAACAATTAATTTCGAGGGAGGCGTAGAGGCATTTTCACCGAAAAACATCAAGAAAAATTCGCCCTGGCTCAGAAAGCTGGAAGCTGAATTTCAGGCAAGCGAAGCTGTAGTGGATAGGGTTGATAAAAATGCCCAATTCCGCAAAGCGCTGGATGACCCAAAAGCCCGGGCCGCCATTCTCGCATTGTTATCGCAGGCAATTGATGAGCTTAATCAATCACTACCACAGATCGAAGACTAAAACCAAATTGAATAAGAATGGAATTTCCCGAAGAGAACTTGCAACAAAAGAAACAAGGATCAGAGCAACGTGAGGCTGAAGCATCGGTTAAGTCTGCTTCAGTAACAACCGAAGAAGCATATGACTTGCTCTACCGATACGATGGATTTGCAGAATTGCTAGGTCCATTGGCGGAGAACCTTGAAAAATTTGCTTCAGAAAACGAATCCAAGAAAAAACGATTCCTCCAGGATGAAGATTATACCTCTGAGCGTGCAGAGCTGAGGGACAGGCTGGAAGCCTATGTTAGTTTCTTATCGAATAAGGAAGTGAATGATCACAAATCACTCCGAAAACTTGCTCAAAATAAACTTGAGCAAAATGAAGAGTTGATCAATGAGAACCTGGATACAATCCTGAACGAATGTCGGGATCTTGAAAGAACCTACAGAGAACTTGAAACCTTTTTCAGAAATGCTGCACCGCTAAAAACAGCCAATCTGCGTCTTTTAAACATCAATTCAGAGACCCTTTTGGATCCATCTTCTAATGCATTGTACAATGCAGTTGAAAAATTGATTCTGGATGAATCGAAGTCCGTAGACCAGAGAAAAGCATTTTCGATGTTGGTTATTCCTGAGCTTTGGAGAAGCAAGAATCCAAAAGATCTCATTGAACGATACACAAAGCTGAGCGGGGTTGCGCGGATGAGTTTCCTCACCGATTTCGCAGATGCTGACAGTGTGGAGGAGGCTATCGAAATACGGGAGAAGAAGAGCTGGCAGGGAATTACCGGCTCAGAAAGTCATCACAGTAAACTTATCATGTTCGCCAACCATCTCACGCTGAGAGGTAAACACGAAGGAATGGAAAAAGACAGTGATCTCAGAGGTTCAGTAGCAATGGCGGTCGCCGGAAAGATGTACGCAGAGAAAATTTCCCAACCCATTATGGGAGAAATGCACGGTACCCTGTCCAATACACAAGGTCTCGCTTTCCGGACGGTGCAGGACGAAGTAACGGATCTTTCAAATCTCGGTTTGAATTCCACAATGAATGCTTATGACAAGGATTTGGTGTACGATTCCTGCACTGCTTTTGATGGAGCAGAATATGCATTGAAGCGGTATCCTGTGGTAAGAACTTTTGACTATGTAAACCGCGTGCTTCGACACTATTTGGGTAAGGTTACCGGTCAACAATTAGACCGGCCGAAGGCCAATCATGTCAGAGAGACAATACAGGACTTTTTGAATCAATTGGTGGAACAAAAAATCATCAGTTCCGGAAAAGTAGCCAAGTTTGAGTGGAACGCTCGTGTACCAGATCGAATTGACGTTCAAATCGATATTCAGCCATTGTGGGCAGTGCGAACGTTTGTTTATGCGCTTAAAGCGAAAGACCGAAAGGCAGAATCAGAATTAAAAGAAGTAAATTAATCAATCCTTAATAACCAATTAAAAACAACTAAAATTATGGCAGCAGCAGCTCACACAGCCATCCTCGAACTGGAAGGCGCAAAAGCACAGGTCATTGACCTCAACTACTCTTTTTCACGTGCAACGGATCCCGAAAAAGGTCAACCCACGAAGGTGGTGCGAAATGGATTTATCGGAATCACGATACGCTCCGATGAAAAGGAAATGAATGGAAAAATCGTTAACTGGATGGGAGATCAGGATCGGGCAAAATCCGGTACCATAACCATCTTTAAAGATGCCGAACAAACCAAGCAACTCAAGAAAATTGAATTTGAAAACGGTTACGTGGTTGGATATCGGGAGAATTTCAATTCTCAGGGAATGAGTTCGAATACGGTTGAATCATTTGAAATCACCGCTGAAAAAATCAAAGTTTCAGGCGCTGAGTTTAAAATGAAATGGCCGGATAGTGAGTAGGATCGGGGATAGCGAGAATATTAAAGCAATTACCTTCATGAATTCCTGGTGGAGATCATCCCGCCGATAAAGTGTGTGGTACATTGTAATCGTTATGAAACCTACAGATAACGAATGAATTATCACAATAACCTTTAACGGGTATCGCAGAAAAAATAAACAGGCGAATACCAGTTGAATTTGACATATCAGCAGATTTTTTATTAACTAACCAAAACCAATCAAAATTATGGCAGCAGCAGCCCACACAGCCATCCTCGAACTGGAAGGCGCAAAAGCACAGGTCGTTGACCTGAACTACTCTTTTTCACGAGCAACTGATCCTGAAAAAGGTCAACCCACGAAGGTGGTTCAAAATGGACTTATCGGAATCACGATACGGTCAGACGAAAAGGAGATGAACGGAAAGATTGTCAATTGGATGGGAGAACAGGATTTGCCAAAATCCGGTTCGATTACCATTTTCAAAGATGCCGAGCAAAGTAAAGAACTCAAAAAAATTGAGTTTGAAAACGCCTTTGTCATTGGATATCGCGAGAATTTCAATTCTCAGGGAATGAGTTCCAATACGGTCGAATCATTTGAAATCACCGCTGAAAAAATCAAAGTTTCAGGCGCTGAGTTTAAAATGAAATGGCCTGATAGTGAATAAATAAAATAAGCGAAGCGCTTTCCCCTGAACGCGCTTCGCTCTTTTATTCCTGAAAACATGGCTTCAGAACAATATGTAATTAGAGCCGGTGATACGCTGAGTAAACTGGCAGTACGATTCGGTTTATCTGACTTCAGACACATTTATTTCCATAATGAAAATCAAGAATTTCGTCGTCAAAGACCCAATCCTGACTTAATTTATCCCGGTGATAGAGTGTCTATTCCATCGCGCGACATTGCTTTAACAGAAGAGCAAAAGAACAGCTTTAAAAGTTCTTCTCTGACAACTGGCGCTTCATTGTTGTCAAGCAAGAAAAATGAAATTGCATCGAAAATCGGCCAGATTAGAGAAATTGAGTCATTCGGGATATTCTATTTCGACGGAAATGGAAATTCAGAGGACTTAAAAAGAGTTCCTAAGAGAATTGAAAGATCAATTGATGACCAGGACAATTTTGAAAATTGGATCATTATTGAAAGTATTCCCAACAAGGAAGTCGACATCTTTAACATGGAACGCGTGCATCAGGTATTGTCATGGAGAGGTTGGAGTTGTGTAGGCGCAGGTTTGGCAATTGCTGGCGGGGTGGCTGCGGCACCTATGTCAGGCGGCTTAAGTTTTCTGGCAGCTATAGGCGCAGTAACAGGCAGTGCTCAATGTGGATTATTTGTTGGTAGAAGTATTAATTCAATGGCTGGTCAGGAAAATTGGAATGAGTTTATGGATAGGAGTCCAACATACCGGATAGCTGACAACGTTTTGGATGCTGGCTCTCTTGCTGGATCAGCAGCCGGTGTAGCTTCTGGTGTTAAAACTATTACTCGCATCCCCTCTCTTTTTGGTGCCGCAACTCTCGAAGCAAAAGCCATGACGATGGTAGCCAAAGAAAGTCCACTACTCTTAATGAAGGATCTAATCAACAACGATTCTTTTGTATTTTCCCAAGTAGTGAATATTATCGGTGGAAGTTTGGGCTTAAGCACAAGCGCCTCATCAGGAGTTATAGATGAAACCTACAATGTTTACGTCACTACTAAGAAAGTGAAACAATGATCCGCACATCCATCCATATAGGCGGCAGTCCTATTTCAGATCATGATTTCAGACGCGTAAGCCTGTCTCAACAAGTCGGTGGTCATCACTACTTTGAAATAGGCTTTGAAATGAAACCCGACAAGGGATTTTTACTTGATAAAGCGAAATCGTGGATTGGCCAAACTATTAATATAGGTTTTGACCACTTGCCTGATTTAGATATTGGCTTTGTTCCAGCAAAGGATGTATTCAAAGGAATCGTAACTTCTCTCGAGCTTGGAAGAAGAAGTGGGGCGGGTGAATTGGTTGTAAAAGGTAAAAGTCCCACCATCGTAATGGACGAAGGGCCCCATACCCGTTCATTTACAGATGCGACCTTGCAGGAGATCGTCGACAAAGTCATGAAACCTTACAAGCAAGCTTTTCCCGAGGCTCCAAAAGTAAATCCTGAAAGGCAAAAGAAATCCATACCCTATACAGTTCAATACCGGGAGAGCAATTATGATTTTATTAACAGGCTGGCAAATCGGTATGGTGAATGGTTTTATTATAACGGTTTGGAAATGTACTTTGGAAAACTGGGGAATGGTCAGACGGTGGAATTGGATTTTGGTGAAGATGAACTACAATATTTTGACCTCAGCGTTGAAGCCTTGCCCATAAAGACAGAACTCAAAGCTTACGATTATACGAAGGACGAGCATCTCACTGAAAAGAATCCGGAAAAATTAAGTTCGAGTGAACTTTCGAATGAAGTATTGCATCTGGGGAAGTCAAAAATATTTAGTCAGGAAGCCAAACTCAACCTTCAAACGCATCTGGACGAACATATCCTAAAACAAATTGCCCAGAGACGCGAAGAAATAAGCGGTGATGAGACTGTGATTTTCAATGGGGTGAGTGCGAACTGTGCTGTGGTACCCGGCGCAAAAATTCATGTCAGGGATAAAAAAATTAAGGAAGATTACGGGGAATACATTGTTACCAGTGTATCTCATAACATCGGTCAGGGCGGAGCCTATTCCAATAGCTTTGAAGCTATCCCGGTTGAGCTCGGTCTGTCTCCATTGAGCATGGTACCCGATTCACCTTATTGCGAGGCTCAGCTCGCCAAAATTGTGGATACCAATGACGAAGATGAGATCGGTCGTGTAAAAGTGGAGTTTTTCTGGCAGGCTGGCAGTGGAGAAAGCTCACCATGGATACGTGTTGCGAGTCCATACATGGGCAAAGACAAGGGTTTTTACATCGTCCCCGAGGTTGATGATCAGGTACTCGTGGCATTTGAAAACAATGATCCGGATAAACCTTATGTCCTATCCGGGATGTACCACGGAAAAGCAAAGCCGGAGTGGTTTGATCCTGAAAACCGATACAAGGGTTTTAAATCGCAGGGGGAAAATCAGTGGCAATTCGACGATAAAACCCAGAGTATAAACATTTCCGCACCAAAAGAGATGACACTTCATGCAGGAAATAAAATCACGATGAAAACAGATGGTAAGAAAGATAGTGAAGTTCACATTAACGTTGGAGATGGAACAGTAAGCATTGAGGCAAAACACGTAATCATAAAGGCTTCCGCAACCATTGAAATGGAAGGTAAGGACCTAATAAAGTTAAAGAGTGAA
>JBGTLS010000048.1:0-1840 GCA_041744015.1 Cryomorpha sp.
CTGCCCAGTTGTTGAGCGTGGTAATTTCCGGGAGCCAGGTGTTTTTTCCCGATTGGGTGATGAGAATTTGTTTGAGAAAAGATGCCGCCCTGCGTGTGGGCAATACGACAATCTGATCTTCAAGCGGCACTTTTTGCGAAAGCAGGCGCTGTGCCACAGCACCCAGGAAGGTTTGCATTATTTGAATCCGTTTCGGATAAATGTAAGAAATTCCTTAAAGGTCTTTTTGGACTTGAAAACGCCCGCTGCTTCGGTGATGAGTGATTTGTCTTTCTTTTCTTTATCAATCTCTTTCTGGATGTTTATTGGTCCGCGTTTGAGTTCTTCGGCGTGTTCGGGATAGTCGGCCGCGAGCTTGTCAGCAAACTGATAAAGCACCTTTGCCTGTTGGTGGCGGCCGCGTTTTTCTTCAAGCATGCCCAGATTATTGTGGGCGATGGCGTCTTCGGGATCGAGCGCAATGGCTTTTTCATAATCTGCAATGGCGCCTTCCACATCGCCCATCGCATCGCGAATGTATGCCCGGCTGGAATAACGGTAAGGGTTTTCGGGTTCCAGATCGCGTGAGCTGTCCATGTCGGATAGAGATTCCTTGAGTTTACCGGCATGGAAATAGGCCACTCCTCGTTCACTGAATATCTCAGCGTCCTTTGCATCGATTGCAATCAGCCTGGTATACCAGTAGATAGCATCCTCAAAGTTTTTGGATTCGTAATATTTTCTCGCCTTTTGGTAGAATGTATCTTTGTCTGACATTGATTGCTTGTTTTTATGGAGTACGATTTTCCGGTTTACCGCAAATATCCTAATAACAAATCCTACTTTAAAGTGTTGTCGCCCGATACCTTCGAGGAAGTGCTGGTGATGGGCCGGTATTACAGTGTACATCGCTTTACAGCGAAAATACTTCCCGACAGGAATCTCATCAGCGACATGCTCGACTTATCCCAGGGACATTGGGTGATAAGTGATGAAAGCGAACATGAAGCATTCCTTACTGATTGCATCGATAAGCTTCAGAAGGCTTCCGGAAGTATTTGACGAAAGTCGAAAAAACAGCTTTTAAATACCTTTTTGGAGCGACGGGAATTCAAGAGTCCCAAATTTGATTGATAAAGTTTTGCAATTAATTGTTTGATTTCAGCATATTCAACCTTATTTTGTGCTGAATTCAGAAAACAACCTGCCAAGTATTCAAACGTCAATAAGCACAGCCTTGTAAATCTCCCGACCATACCATTGCTTTCAGCCCGATACATATTGTTGACCTGTTTTATCCTGATTTTATCATTGGGCGCAAGGGCAGAGCATATTATCGGCGGGGAAATGTTTTACGAATGCATCGGCCCGAATCAGTATCAGTTTACGATGAAGCTTTTCCGGGACTGTAATTCCACGGGTGCCAATTTTGACAATCCAGCCACATTTGGGATATTTAATAGTGACGGAGCTTTGGTTGGTTCATCTGAAGCCTATGTGGGAACGATTCAGAATATCAACACTGATTTGGATACGCCTTGCCTGGGTATTCCACCTGATATTTGTGTGGAAGAGGGTATCTATACATTCAATGTTACGTTGCCGAATGATTCAGAAACTTTTCAGGTAGTATATCAGCGCTGCTGTCGCAATGCGACGATACAAAACCTTGTAAACCCCGGCGCTCAGGGCCTTACCATTGTAGCCACAGTTCCCCCTGCATCCGTTGCGCAGTGCAATTCAAGCCCATCATTCAATAATTTCCCACCTCCGGTACTTTGTGCCGGGGAGCCACTCGTCTTTGACCACAGCGCCACTGATCCGGATGGCGATGAACTTGTTTACTCCCTATGCGCCCCAT
>JBGTLS010000049.1:0-4288 GCA_041744015.1 Cryomorpha sp.
ATAACAATGGACAAAAAATATTTGATTTTGAAACGAAATAAAAATAACAACGACATTGTAAAAACATAAGGTGCTTTGGTAAAAAGCCAAGCAATGAAGCGTTATGGAAAAGGCTACGTCATGATCGCAGTCTGTTGCTCAATTGGGGATTAATCACTTCCCTTCAAACGGATATTTCTTGTGACAGAAACACCTACGCTTTGAATATTGTCATGATCGGCTTCCTGAATCAAAACCAGGTTATAATAAGCAAATATGTTCCAGTTTTTACTGTGATATCCTGCATGAGGTCTGCCCATAAATCCACCGTTGGTGTTTGCTGCATTCAAAATGAAAGAATAACCAACATCAATACCTGTAAAAAAACCAGTGGAGGTAGGATAAAACCTGTACATAATGGCAAGCGGAATTTCTCCCAGGTCTTTTAATGTTTCATCATCCGAAAAATAATTGGAATACCCGGACTTAATACCAATACCAGATGATTTGGTTTCCAAAAATTGTAAACTGGCATCCAACCCCAATATAAAAGAGCTATTGGTGCCTTGTAAAGGAACACCGGCATTCACACCTACTTTAAACCAGGTATTGTCGCTACTTATTTTTGAAAAATCAACGTCCTGTGACAGGACAGTGTTTGTTATCAGGAATGACAACATGGAAATAAGTATAAACTTCATGTGTCAAAACTACCCTTAATTGTTGACTTTTGATTGTTTTTTAACTTTCGCTTCTGTTTCTTACCAAATTTTGTATTTACTTCACCCATAAGACAAAGTTTCTGACCGCCGCTGTCTATACTGCGGCAATGAAGATTGCATATATGCACCCACTCTATTTTTTAAGATGAAAAAATCCAAACCAATATGAAATCGATGATTCAGAAAATTATTCTTTCTAACTGAATAATGTACAATGCTTTGGATTTACCTGGTCACGGAAGATTATTGACTTGCATCACTGCGTGAGAAAGTTTGCCCAACACTTAAGAGATCATCGCTATTGACCTGAAAGGACTGAGAGTGGTTTCCATATATTCCCCTCTTCGTGACTATCTTTGTTTCTGACAAACAGGCAAGTGTCCGGGAAAGCACCACGCTTCCCAACTGTGGACCGCTATCGGATACGTTTTAGCCAAGAGATAATTACAGCGGGAAATTCTAATAGAATTGTTATGAAAACTGACACTGGAGTGTAATCATTTTTGAAAAAAAGTACCTTTGAAAGTGGAACGGTAATTGCGAAAAAAATGAGCTATTCTGGTCAACGCCTGGTGCATTATAAGTTCCACACGCGACTATAGGACCAATCAATTACGTATTAAAAAAATCAAAAAATGAGAGTTACACTACTTGGCGCCAGCCTTTTATTCATCCTTGCATCATGCAATCAAAAGGATAGTCGTTATCTGGAAGACACGGAAGAAATTGAACAAAACATAAAAATTGTTCTGGAAGAAAAAGTTTTTTCGAAAGAAGAGCAACAGGCCCTTACTCCCGCCTTGGTTTTGGATAAGCTAATGCAGGGGAATGAACGATTTAAAAATAATTCTTTGACTGCCCGAAATCATTCTGAACAAGTTCGAAACAGCGTGCAAGGTCAATATCCCAAAGCCATGATTCTTTCTTGTTTAGACAGTAGAATACCCGTTGAAGATGTATTCGATAAAGGTATTGGGGATCTTTTTGTTGCCAGAGTTGCCGGAAATTTTGCAAATCCGGAAATACTGGGAAGTATGGAGTTCGCATGTCACGTTGCCGGAGCAAAAGTGATTATTGTGCTCGGACATCAGCATTGCGGCGCAGTTAAGGCCTCTATCGACAATGTTCAGATTGGAAATATCGCTTCATTGACCAATGGGATTAGACCCGCCGTTGATATGGCGACAGACTATACAGGTTTGCAATCCTCAGAAAATGATCCCTATGTCCATTATGTCTCTAAAAAAAACGTATTGCATACTGTGGATTTAATCAGAAAGAATAGTTCGATTTTATATGAGATGGAGCAAGAAGGTCTGATTAAAATCGTCGGTGCGATGTATCAAATGAAATCCGGAAATGTAGAGTTTTATAATTAGAGTCTGTCAATAGAGTCGAGTGGCTGAACCAGAAAGTACAATATCAAGTCCCTAGACCAAGCCAAAGGCATGGGCGCACGCACTTTTGGAACTAGCGAAGCGATCTCACAACCGAAGGGCGTAAACCAAGGAGTCCGTACGGACGACTGTTTGCAAAAGAAGTGCAACGCCGAACGAAGATCAAGTCTTTAGATCAAGCCGCAGGCATGGCCGAAGGCATGATATTGGACTTTCTGGACAGACACTACTTAGCGAATGATGTGAAGCATACCATTGGTGGTCTGCACTTCCAGACTGGAATTTTCGCTTTCGCCCCAGCGATAGGATACTTTGTAAATATAAATTCCGGCTTCTACGTAATATCCGTTAAATCCACCATTCCACCTTGTTTCCAGCTCATCGCTTTCAAAAAGCATCGTACCCCAGCGATCAAATATCTGAAGCCGGAATTCTGTAATGGGGCAGGAGGGAACAATGCGGAAAAGGTCATTCGTGCCGTCTCCATCCGGAGTCATCGCATTTGGAATATACATTTGGCATGGGCAGTCTGAAGCAACGTTGGCATAAGAGACATTGATGTTGAACCTATAATCAAGTTCGCAACCCCTGCTGTCTTCGACCGAAAGGATGTACGCGCCCGGACTTAGATTTGTGTAAATTCCTTTGTCGGAAGGATTTTCATCGTTGAGTCTGTAAATATAGGGAGGCAGACCGGTTCCCAATTCTGCGATGATGGCTCCATTGTCGAAAAGCGGACAATTCACCGGTTGTATATTTCTCACTATGAGATTCAAATCAGATTCATCTTCCACCAAAACGTTGAGAGATCCGGTGCAATTTCCCTCATTTTGCACCTGCACGGTGTACATTCCTGATACAAGATTTTCAAAGCGGGGTTCATCCCGCCATCCCGGTATGCCGTTTATGCTATATTCGAAAGTTCCCGGTTCGGAAACGACAACTTCCAAAGCGCCGCTGTTGTCACCACAAAAGGCATTCGTGACACCCGCCAGGTTGACTACGGCATTTTTCCTGGTGAGTGCAATGGTATCCTGATAGAGACAACCATTATCGTCGGTTACTTCAATCAGGTATTCCCCCGCGATGAGGTTTTGAAAAATCCCGTTTGTTTGAAAATTGTTTCCGTCGCTGATAGAGAATGCGTAAGGCGTCGTTCCACCCGATGCAAAAAGGTTGATGCGACCATCCAATCCGGCACAGCTTTCCTGTGTTTGGGTGATTTGAACATTGTAGTCGATGCAGGCCACATCCTGGCATTTGCTCACAGCATTGTTTAGTAGATTTTGCAAACTGTTGTTCACGTAATTTTCCATGCGTTCCACCTGACCTGCAGAAAACATAAACATGCATTGATCATCGCAATAATCCATGTAGGACGGCCACAAAACCGGTTCTGTACAATTGATAAACTCATTTGCCGGACAGCCATAGGTTTCCTGATCTGTACGCGGAGTATCGTCTACATTGTCATTATTGGCATCAGCACAATTCAGACCGTTGAAAGGATGGTGTAGAAGTAAGTAATGGCCGACTTCATGGGTGATGGTACGGCCCATATTGTAAGTGGCCGAGATTGTATTTCCACCGCAGGAAACCTCGCCGAAATAAATCATACCACAAACTACTCCGTCCCCGTTTCCAGTTCCGCCAAGTGGAGAATATCCCAGCGGGTTGTTCATCGGCCGAACGAAAAAGTTCAGATAACCTGCCCACGCGGGAGCGTTATCGCCTGTAGTTGCATTGATGGTAATGGCGAAATCATCGTCATTCAGTCCGGAGCTTGCCGGATGATTGAGTGAAGCCAGGCAAAACTGTATGCACGATTCCCGATTTTGAATGCCAGGCCAGACAACAGGCCGCAATTCATTCCAGGTATCTATATCGTCATTGGTTCCGGCGAAATCTGCATTCAGCCGGTCGATTTGGCTCAAAGCCATTTGTTCTGCACACGCCATATCGATGGTAACATCCTGAAAGTGCACAGCGACTGGCAAATACAGAATCTCGTCACAATCCATCTTGGCTTCCGCAGGTTTGTTTTTTACGTACAGATCGAAATTGATGAGTTTTTGAGCGTGCTGGGCTGCATACGCCGGATCGTTCATCAGTTCCTGATGGTAATGGTCCGTGCCGCAGCGTTCAATCGGTTGAACATTTTGAGAAAATGCTGCCAGATGGCACATTATT
>JBGTLS010000050.1:0-2527 GCA_041744015.1 Cryomorpha sp.
GGTTTTCGTGGTGATGGACGGAATCGAACCGCCGACACAAGGATTTTCAGTCCTTTGCTCTACCGACTGAGCTACATCACCGGTTTAGCAGGGCGCAAATATAAAGATATTTTCAAAAAACGTGGAGAAAATCCGGAAAGCAATTAAAAATTCAGACCTGGTGATCGATATCGGCAACACCCGGATCAAAATTGCCATGTTTGTAAATGACAAATTGGTGGAGATTTTGTCTTTTTCCAATCAGTCAGCCAAAGAAATAACCGGGCTAATAGAAAAATCGGGCGCGCGTCGTGCTATCCTTAGCGCTGTCACTGAAGTAGAGTCTGGCCTTAAATCAGTATTGAGCGAGAGGATAGAATTATTGGAAATGAACTCAGATACAAAACTACCTGTTGCCATCAACTATAAGACGCCCAAAACGCTGGGAACTGATCGCATCGCCAATGCGGTGGCTGCTGCAAAATTTTATCCGCAGTCCGACGTTTTAATTGTAGATTTTGGGACATGCATCAAGTACGATCTGGTCAATGCCGCAGGAATCTATTGCGGAGGTGCGATTGCACCTGGTGTGGCCATGCGGTTTGAAAGCATGCACAAAATGACGGGTAAATTACCTTTGATTTCTGATTGGGAATCTTCGATGGTCACCTGGCCGGGAAGATCTACACGCGAGAGCATGATTGCGGGAGTAATGCTCGGCATAGAAGGTGAAATCACACAATATATTGAGCGTGCAGCAAATGATTACGATAATTTAATGATTATTTCAACTGGTGGTGATTACAGCTTTTTTGAGAAAGCATATAAAAATATCATCTTTGCACACCCATATCTGACCCTGGAGGGATTACATGAAATTCTTAAATTCAACATTGATTAAACCGTCTATTGTTTGCATTGTGTTGATCGTTAGCGTTCAAACAGCAAATGCTCAATCGGATATATCTTCGCTTTATTCACTTTTCGGCCCGGGAATACCCACGCATCGACAGTCCATATCTCTGGCCGGAATGGGCGGAAGCGGAGTGGCCATTTTTGACCCTTTCCGCCTCAATCTGAGCAATCCTGCTGTGCAGGCCTATCACCTGGAGCCTGTTTTTGAATTTGGTGGGCGCGGAACATTTTCGACGTATAAAACCGATGAGGCCTCCTTTGACAACAGTGCTTTCAATATCAACAATATCAGTTTTAGTTTCCCAATAAAGAGAGGGAGTATGGGTTTGAGTATGGGCATTGTTCCTTATTCTACGGTCGGGTATGATGTGATATCGGGTGGAGTTGATGAACAAACTTCACTTGCCTATATTTCCGAATACTCCGGAAGCGGAGGAATTTCGAGAGCGTATATCGGTACGGGAGTGAAGGTGTTTAACCGGGTGGATTCGACAAATAATGTGACGTCTCTGGCTCTTGGAGGTAACGTCAATTATAATTTTGGAACTGTGGTCACTGATCGGTTAATATACTTTCCTGACAACACTTCATTACTCGGAGTAACTTCTTCTGAAAAAATACTTTTTCGGGATGTGAGTGCAGAGTTTGGAATGCATTTCAATACAAACCTGATTAAACGAACCAGTGCGAATGGCCGATACTTAAAATTTCTTGTCGGCGCGGTTTATGATATGGGAGGAAATCTGAGAACGGAACTTACAAATACTGCATACAATCTCAGGGTTTCATCGACAGGTACTGTATCCTCACGTGATACCCTGGCTTTTTCCGAAGGTCAGAAAGGAAGAGTAAATATTCCTGCCAGACTGACGCTGGGCGTGGCGTTTGATTACGTGAGTACAAACCGTCAACGCATCAGGCTGGCGGCTGACTACAGCATACAGGAATGGTCGGCTTACAGAATCAGTTTTGCCAACAGTTCCAGAAATTTTGATTTCAGCAACAGCGAGCGTTATAGCGGAGGAATAGAATTTACCCCGTCAATTTCCTCCCTCAATATATTTGAACGCATCGAATACCGACTCGGATTCAGATACGAACAAACAGGTCTGAATCTCCGGGAAACAGCTATTGAGGATTATGGCATAAGTTTTGGTCTTTCCGTCCCGCTCCATTACAGAAGGGGATTAACGCAATCAACTTTTCATGTCGCCACAGAATACGGCCAATATGGTACCACTCAAAACGGATTAATACAGGAAGATTATCTCCGCATATATGTGGGCTTCTCGTTTACCCCGAATTTCAGAAATAAATGGTTTGTCCAACCCAAATATGATTAATAATTTGAAAGAGATGAAAAAGTATGGATTTGGTTTATTGATGTTCACTTTGTTTTCTGCAGCGGTTTTCGCTCAGGAATCAGATTCTCAATACGGCAATACTCCAGAGCAAATTGAAGATTGTAAAAAGAATTTATCCCTTTACAGGGAATACCGGGATCAGAAGCTTCCTGATCAGGCTCTGCCATTTTGGAGAGAGGCATTCAAAATATGTCCCCAAAGTGCCAAAACCCTCTATACGGACGGTGCGAAATTCTACGGTGATATTCTCGAAGTGGTTAGTAAAGATT
>JBGTLS010000051.1:0-3111 GCA_041744015.1 Cryomorpha sp.
GCCGCGATACTGTTATTTCCTAAAGTATCCATCCATGTGGTGGACATGGCAGCCATCATTGAAGCTTCGTCAAAATATATACTGTCAAAATAATTTTCAGTTGTGATCTTTGGCATGAGCGAGAGGTTGTTTGATTTGGGACCCTCCTCAGGACCGCCGCCGCCGGTAGGACAAGACGTAGGTTGTCCCTGGCTCCCGAAATGCCAGTTTATCAGGCAATTTGTTGTGCTCGTGCGCAGAGGTCTTTGATTTAATGCTGGATGCCAGGGCTCACTTCCAGGAATATTACCTGGAGTCCATATATTATTTGAAGCCAACAGTGAAGGGCATGGACTTCCAATAGGATGGGGATAATTAATCTGGCCATCAATATTAACTATAAACCCCTCGTTCAAAACATTAAATCCCCGCTCCAGTAATAAATCGTTTGCCTCGTGCAAAAATATGTTTGTGCCCAGATTTTCAAAAGTGTTATATCCACCATTATACGAACTGGAGAGATTGATTATTGACCTATTCTTGGCCTCTATCCCATAATCAGAATTCAAAAAATGGGAACATCTTGCCGTTATCGTTCCACCAAATTCTTTAAACAGACAAGTACCGGCATGTTCAAAACGTGATTGGAAAACATATAAATCTGAAAGCGAATGATTATAAATGCCCACCCCTGCTCCTGTCGAAGTGCTTCTGATAAATTGATTCATAACTGAGGTTTCGTAAGACCATATTTCCGATTCCTCGAGCTGACTGTCTGCAATAAAAAAACCTTTTCCCCTGACATCCACTTTTGAATTGGTTAGATTACTGTTGTTAAACGATAGCGTTCCCTGATTAAAATCCAATAGGCGGGCATCTACCCGTGTATTTATCAAATCACAATAGTGGAATTGTGTCCGTCTGTACGATTGGATTCCTCTGCTCCCGTCACTCAGAAACTTCACACTGAGGAATTGGGCTTTGGGGATCGTAATAATTCGCGCGTCAAAATCCATTTGCACGGTTCCTTTTTCAAAACGAATGTTTGTGAAGCCCACGGATGTAAAATTTTGCCCCTCAACAACTCCAAAATTTGGAGTCCAGTCCCAAAAATTGGCATGTCGCTCAATGTGCAGGATTTTATCATTTTTGTTGATCCCTTTCAATAACATTTTTGTATTTGTGCCCGTGGAGAAGCGCTGACCCCAGTACCCTTCCAAAATTCTTACATACCCGCTTTCAGAACCCTGCCAGGTGAAAGTAAACGTGGCATCATCACCCACATGAGTAAGACCTGCGAGTGCGAGTTGGGCTTCATTTCCATTAAGTTCGATAGTGACGCCGTCTTCGTAGCGGAGAAAACCGCCGTCTTTTATGATGATTTGACCGCCGTCATAAACCTTGACATGCCCGCCATTAAGGAGGAGTTCAGCACCGTCTTCAATGATAAGACGACTTCCCTCGCGAACCTCAATTATTCCCTCATTTAGTTCTATCCATGAATTTTTTTCAACAATTAAATCAGCCGTTTTATTACTATTCTCACCGATTTTCAGTGTGCCATGTTGTTCAACCCGGATTTTCCCAGGAGTTGAAAAACAACCAGTTGTTACACGAACAGTAAAACTATCCGCATTGTTAACAGGAAAACTATTGATGTCAATAATGTTAATTCGTCCATCGCAATTAATACATATACCACCCGAATTTGACATGCCAATAGTCTTCGTGTTTTTAATATGAGTCGTTGTAGAAATGACATTTGTACCTGAGGTATTAGAACCATAGTTTTCGGTAAAACCATTGATGCTGGAGGATGTCATGCTATACGCAGGAGAGATTATTGCTTCAAATGGATTAATAAAACTGGGAGATAAAGCGAGATGGGACTCATTAACAGGGGCCGTATTTGGGTCGGGATAGGCGGTTGGATCTAAAACATAAATTTTGGCAAAACCTGTTTGGCCTGAATTGGCAACGGTAATCGGATCTATTTGCCAATAGGGATTTTCAAAGTGTGTAAGACTGTTTATTGCGCTCCCAGTGGGAACAAAGGAAAATCTGTCAATGCTTAAATCTATCGCGGGTTGGTACAATTCCAATAACTCAACTAAAGAATAAAAGGTAGTATCACCATCCAAAATAGAATGTACCTTCTCCGTCTTGATTGAGTTCAAATCGTAAATGCCTCCTGGCGAACCATCCAGCGGAAAAACATTGGTAGCTTTAATGCTTCTTACGCTCCATTGGGACCAAAGCCAAACTGTCTTTTTAGTAAAAGACCTTCTATATATCTCCAAAGGGTAACTTACATTACCCGGCAAAGCATTTAAATCCAATTTTATTCTTACAAAAGTGCCCCAAAATTCACTTAAGGCAAATCCTGCTAAAAAACTCAAAAAAGGATCGGTATCGGTAAAAGTGCTCAGAACATTAAAGTTATGGAGGTCGACATCCAGAATTGGATCTAAATTTCCAAAACCTTGCCCGGCACCCACTCCATTTCCATTGGCTATTGCAATATTCTGTTTGGTATTCTGAGGCATCCCTTGTTCCACATTGAGATGATGTTGAAATGAATTATAGGTATTCAAATCATTGCCAAACCGCAATAATTGACGGGCAGCAGGTGAATGTAACACATCATAACCGTCTCGAAGTCCGGGAACCAATGGGCCAAGCTGGACGCCCCGAAATTGGAAATTATACAAATCTTTTAAACAATATAATATAGAGGCGGGAACATTGGCGCCACGATGTGGTGCATCAAGACTTACATAATAATCCACTTGATGTTCGTAATCGGTAATATCTTCCAGATAAGTTATGGCAAGCCGGGCAACTATTCCACCCATGCTCTCTCCGACCACAATATTGTGCTCTGTACTGTGATTTGCTGCTTTTATGGTATTTATCATTTTTATACCTTCGGACAGTGCAGCTGCATTTAGTTTGATATCACCAGCCTTTTGTTCATAATCCACAAAAACAATATCGTAGCCGTTGTTTTGAAGTTCGCTAAGTAGAGTCTGTCCATAGAGTCATTAAATCTCAGAAAAAAAACATGATTTTTTTCAAATTTGAGTTTTTACGCTGTCAGTTTTAATCAAAATCAGATTTTAACGGCAATTT
>JBGTLS010000052.1:0-2294 GCA_041744015.1 Cryomorpha sp.
AAATTCTTCAATCACCGGTTTTGCGGTAGCGTGGTATTTTTTGAAATTGGCATCACCAATCACTGTGAGCAGGGTATGCTGTAAAAGTTGTAATTCATTGAGAATTTCATACGTTTCCGGAAGGTGACCACTTACCTGCAAACCAGAAGATTTCATTGAAGTGATCATTTTTTGAAACCACTGAATATTCTCCCCGAGCTCATTATCGTCCTCTATAGAAACAAGGATTTCATCAACCAGCCTTTTCATATCGAAGTTCAAACCCCGCAGCAAATCTTCCATTTGCCAGACAAAAAGCAAATATTCAGCAATATTCTGTTTGCGCTTTTCTTCAGCAATTTTAAACATCCTATTTCTTTTGCTCCGAAGTTTTGACAGGTTCCGTAGTTTTCGAAGGCTTATACGCCGCATTCAATCCTTCCAATACCTCATCTGTGATATCAAAGGCATCATTCATCCAGAGCAGGTTGCCCCCGCGCTGAAAGTTCAAAATCATATCAAACCTGTCATCACTGTTAAATTGAACCAGAAAGGAATCCACTTTACTGACGTATTGTTGCTGCAATTTAATCTCACGCTGCCTGAATTCATTGGCGAGAGATTCCTGAAACTGCTGCATTTCAATGTCGAGATTTTGCAATTCAAGTTGTGCCTCCTGCATTTGTATTTGCGTCATCGTGGCGGCTTGTTGCTGCAATTCGCGGGCACGTGCTTCAGCTCTTTGCAATTTTCTGCGGAGGCGCTCATCCATTTGTTTGCTCTCTATCTCCAGTTCGTCCTGCGCATCGATAAGAAAATTATACTTCTCATTGATGGTATCGCCATAAATAAATGCGACACGAAATCCCCGACTGGCCAGTGAATCGGATGATATGCGCGTCACTTTTTCGGTTTTTACTTCATTATTTGAAACATCCTGATTGCAGGCGCTTAGGCTCACAACAAGCGCAACAATTGAAAATAATAGAACAGTTGATTGAAATTTCATAATTTATTTATAATTCAGTTTTGGTTGTATACCGGTTTCGCCAGGTTTCATTAAAGTCAGCTCCCATGGCGGCAAATCGTTCAAGCACTTTGAGAAGAAAAGGCGTGTTCATCATTTCTTCAATTTCCTGCAAGCCAGCAACCTGAGCTTCGTCAATTTTGTAGATCTGCTCGAGATGGGCATCCTCAATTTTGATGATATATTTGCTATTCCATGAAAATACAGTGATCTTAAACCGCGGATGGGGAATCTCTTTTACAATGCGCATAACCGTATAAATCCGCAAAGATAAAAAAGAGGATGATTATAAAGTGGAAAGGAAAAATCCCACGACAATTCTATTGATAAACTTTCGAACAGGAAACTCTAAAATAAAAAAACCCCTTTCGGAGCTTAATTAGTTACTCAAGTTTCGAATACCCGATTTATTCGATATCTCTGTCACTTCGAGTGATTTTCGACCTTAGAAGATGCCACCGTAGCGCAGCGAGGTGAGCAGATTCTTAGGTTGAAAATTGAACTAAGCGAGGAACGAGCGCTCACGCGCACCGCTGGAAGCGGACACGCGCGCGTAATCGAGAAGCGGTGGAAATTTCATCACTCGAAAAGGTCTCGATACAATTTTTGAATCCGCTGCGCTCCTTCAAAAATCACTCGACCTGACGTCAAGGATATCTATCTCATAACTTGAGTAGGAACAAAGTGAAAAGAAATCAATGTGCGAAACTTGAGTTAGTTAAATTTTGTATTTTGAAAATGGGGCTGTCAGAATTTAACTCAGCCAAATTTGAGCATGCGCGATTCATTAAGTTCCGTCAGGTCATAAGACTCGAACTTAAACGGAAGTTCGTCTATCATACACGAGTAATCCTGACCAATTTCCAACATGTCTTCGTCAAACTTTTCATACATCCAGTTTACCGTTACCCGCGTACCCGTTTTCTGGAGTTCCACCAGTTTATACAAGATGAACAGGATGCGCTTCGACGAGGCGATATTGAAAAAGTCAAAGCGAAAACAAAATTGTATTTCCGCAGGTGGAACTTCAGACATGCACTCTATCCAATTGAGTACCGGATTGTAAAAAAGCTCAGCGTCGATTGGAATTGATCTTCCTGCAATAACGTAAATACCTGAACCATTGTCAAGATGGACGTAAGGAGTCGTTTTGGTTGGTCGGCGTAAAAGTAATTCCATAGTTCAGAAAATCTGTGGGTAATACCTCAAATTCTCAACGAAAGTTCTATAATTTGTTCAGATTGTCAAGGGAATTTCTACCAACCGGGATTAATGGTAGACAAATTTG
>JBGTLS010000053.1:0-2009 GCA_041744015.1 Cryomorpha sp.
GAGTTGTTGGAAGGATTGTCATCATCATCCTTCTTACATGAGCCGGCAGTTAGGCTGAGGAGAATGAATATAAGGAAAGGTTTGGTTAGCTGTTTCATAATTTCTGTTTTTACATAGCATTACTTTAATAATCTCTCGTCAGGAAGACATTTGCAAGGTAAGCGTTATGTTTCGTTAATTCAGGGGGGGGGGTAAGTTAATAGATGTTAAATGATAGATGGTGGTCTTGTTTATTTCAGAAAAGACCGGTATAAACCGTGGTTTGGTCGAAAATAGATTCGCGGAATTTTTTATTCGGATATGTGAATTCATTAAAAATTGGTCACTGGATAATGTGGAATTAATCTTGCCGTCATGGCTGAGTTCGTCCATCATCCGACTTTTCATCGGCGAAAAGGAGAGGATTTCTTGAATCTCATAAGGCGACGCCGTGCGTCCCTATACATCGTGAAGTTGATTGTTTTGAAAGGTTATGAGCGAATTAAGTAAAGTTGTGTCTGAAATAAACTTATGATATTCCGCATGTAGTATCATGATTGGGATGACTTCGTTTTTGAGCAAAGCATCGGACGATGGTTTAAAATCTGCAGTGATGCTAAGCGGGCTGGTAGCTCCTGTTTTAGACGTCACCATGGTTCCGTAATGTCTAAAACAGCCGCCAGCGAAGAAATAAACCACGTTACAAGCTGCGAAGCAGTCATTTCATTTTCTTAACCCCTTCATTTTCTTAATGTTAAAAAAAAGAAGCTGCGAAGCAGCGACCTACCCCTCCATGTTAGAATTTGCAACACCGAAGGCGTGGCAAGAGAAGCACCGACCGAAAACCCAATATTGAAAACTAACTCTTAAACTGCAGATCAAACAGCTTTTTGTAGTTCCCACCGATCCCAAGTAGTTCATCGTGAGAACCCTGTTCTACAATGCGACCTTTGTCCAACACAATAATGCGGTCTGCCTTCTGAACCGTACTTAGGCGGTGGGCGATGATCAGACTTGTGCGGTTTTCCGTGAGTTTGTCAATGGCCGTCTGAATGAGTAATTCAGACTCGGTGTCGACAGAAGATGTCGCCTCATCAAGGATCAAAACTTTGGGATTGTAGACATAGGCCCGGATAAAAGAAATGAGCTGCCGCTGACCGACGCTGAGCATACCTCCCCTTTCCTTCACATCATAGGTGTACGCCCCAGGCAATCTTTCAATAAATTCTGCAGCCCCCACAGCCTCTGCAGCCTTTTTAATTTCTGGCAATCCGATATCGGGGTTGTTGAGTGAAATATTGTTCTGAATGGTATCATTAAACAGGAAAACATCCTGCAAAACAACCGAAATTTCTTTGCGGATATAACCGGTATCGTATTCGCGGATGGGAATTCCGTCAATCAAAATATCTCCTTTTTGAAACTCGTAGAACCGGTTAATAAGATTGATAATCGAAGATTTCCCAGCCCCTGTAGCACCTACAAAGGCCACGGTTTCCCCTTCCCGTGCTACAAAACTGACATCTTTCAGAACATATTCCTCTTCGTTGTATGCAAACCAGACATTTTTGAACTCAATTTCGCCTTTGATACCTTCTTTTCGCACGCCGGTATTCGCAATGCGGGAATCCTCATCCAGCAGATTAAAAACCCGCTCCGAGCCGACCATGCCCATTTGCAAAACATTAAAACGATCCGCCAATTGACGGATAGGCTGAAACATCATCGAAATAAGCATGATGAAAATGATCAAATCGCCGATGGATACATCACCTGCCAAAGTGCCACCAACACCCCACCACACCAGAAAAGCAAGCGATACAGCCGAGAGGATCTCCACCGCGGGAAAGAAAAGCGAATAGGCAAATATGGATTTGATATGCGCCACCCGGTGCTCACGGTTGATGGCTGTAAATTTTTTCTTCTCTGCCGCTTCCATATTGAACACCTGCACGATCGACATACCGATGATGTGCTCCTGCACAAAGGCGTTTAACCGTGCCACATGGGTGCGCACCTGCTGAAAAGAG